>JACCVS010000531.1 GCA_013698055.1 Acidobacteriota bacterium | reverse complement strand
ACGAAAAAGAGCGGCTGGAAAATCAGCTTGAACGCATCCTGTCGGAGCGCGATACGATTCGCATGAAGGTCGAAGCCATGCTCGATGCGATTGCCGCGCTCGACCCTGAAATGGCCGAGGTGGTGCGGAGATGAGGGACGGGAATGATCGCATCAATCTGAGTAAAGGCAATATGGACACAGCAAGCACACCGACCATCAGAGTAGAAATCTACAACCAGACTTACAACATTCGCTCTGATGGTGATAGCGAATACATCTCGCAACTCGCCGAGTTTGTTGACAGCCGGATGCGCGAGATTTCCTCTGGCACGCTGACGGTTGATTCCCTCAAGGTCGCCATTCTCGCGGCGCTCCACATCGCAGATGAACTGCACCGCCTGAAACGTCTCCACGAACAGGCCGACTCGCAACTCGCCTCACGCAGCACCGAATGCGCCGAGATGCTCGACCGTCTCTTGAAAGTTCGCAGCACAGTCGAGCAGCAAGTCAGCACAACCGGAAATATTGCTTTCAGTTAAGCGGGCTTGAATGCCTGCATCTGGCAAATCTTAAGTTCAGACATCGCGATTTTTCTTGAAAGAAAACAGCAGCCGTCGCTTGTTTCACTCGCGCGGCGCACTTCCAACAGGGAATCCATCTGTAGAAATAACAAGGAGATACTCACATGCACAAAAGAATCCTCAAATCGGCTTTGACCATAGCTCTTTTCATTTCCGTGTCGGCGATAACCGCGACCGCTCAAGATAAGATTTCGCCGGAGAAGCGAGCTTTAATTAAGGAAATGATCGTGGTCACCGATATTCAAAAAGCCAGTGACTCAATAATGAAAGCTCTAGACCAACAACTCGACAGTGTTGAGCCGCAGCGCATCGCTGAAAGTGTCAACGCTATGCCCGATTTGACCCCGCAGGAACGTGAGGAAATGATCCGGGAGCAGACTGAAGACAGCGCCCGTTTCAGAAAGCGATTTCAGGAGTTGACACGGGAGAAGCTCAACTTGCCTCAACTTATGGAGCAGTTAATGTATTCCATCGTTGACAAATATTATACGGAAGATGACCTAAAAAGCCTGATAGTATTTTACAAGTCACCTGTCGGCAGGAAAATGCTTGAGACTATGCCGCAGATGATGACTGACATAATCCTCAGAAGTAATGAAATCATCAGGCCGAAGTTGGAGGAAATCTCCAAGCAGATTTTGGATGAGGAGAAAAAGCGCCTTCAGAAATAAGGTTGGAGCCTTTGGGCAGCAATTAAAGGATAAGACGAACTCCGGCCCCTCACTCTCTTCTTGACTCGCCGGAAGCCTGTGCTAGTATCGTTCCTGGCTGAGGGAAACACCTTCTGCGGGGTTCGTCACCGAGTTCCTATGGTTGAGCCTACGCCGATAAAAAAGGGAGACCGACGCCGCTTTTTTTGCCCGTGCATTTCTTCATTGTTAAGGATTGCTAAAGGCAGCGGCTTCTAAAAGGTCACCCACCTGTTCACGCAGGTTCAATTACGGCTGCGGAGCGGCTCACGCGGATTTCCCTCTGCCACTCAAGATTAGTGACAAGTGACGAGTGACAAGTGACAAGATAAAAGCTCTTTCTTGTTACTTATCATTCGTCACTTGTTACTTTTTTAACTTATGAAAATTTTAATGATTGGCGACGTGGTCGCGCGCCCCGGCAGGATGGCCGTGCTGGAGCGCATACAGGATTTGCGTGAGCAGCACTCGATTGATCTGGCTGTGATGAATGCGGAAAACGTGGCAGGCGGCTTTTCCATCACGCCGTCTTTAGCCGACGAGCTTTTCAGTGCTGGAATTGACGTGATGACCTCCGGCAATCACATTTTTGATAAGCGCGAAGTCATCCCTTATATCGAGCGCAATTCACGCCTGCTGCGTCCCGCCAATTACCCGCCGAACTCGCCCGGAAAGGGAATGTGGGTGGGCGAAGTGAAAGGTGTCGGCGTCGCCGTTCTTAACTTGATTGGCCGCGTCTTCATGGGGCCTGCGGACGACCCGTTTCGCGCTGCGGACGATTTGATTGCAGCGATCCCGCCTGATGTCAAAATCCGGCTCGTGGACATACACGCCGAAGCAACTTCGGAGAAGGCTGCGATGGGCTGGTATCTGGACGGTCGCGTCTCGGCAGTCGTCGGCACGCACACGCACGTGCAGACGGCTGATGAGAGAATTCTGACGGAAGGCACTGCCTTTCTGACTGACCTCGGGATGACCGGGAGCTACGCTGGTGTCATTGGCATGGATCGCCACGACGTAATCACGCGCTTCACCTCCGCCGTCTACAAACGCGCTGACCATTCGACCGGTACCGTGCGAATCTGCGCCGCCCTGATTGATATTGATGAAGAGACAGGCCGCGCCCGCGAAATCTCACGCCTCTCGCTTCCACATGAACAATAACGGCGGAATTCAGGAGTCAGAATCCAGAATCCAGAATGAAAGGCTGAAACCCTCTTCTGTTTTTATTCTGACTCCTGGCTCCTGTCTCCTGTATTCTGCTCTTCAGTCTGGCGCTGTTTCCTCTGGCACGCGCTCTGCGGTGGGCGGCTGCGTGAGATGGATGGCTGATTCCGGTGTGACGGCCAAAAGCTGGCTGTAGATTGCCGGGAATGACCGGACGCGGCCTGCGCCGTCGGTGACAACGTGGCCTGTCTCGCCTTCCGCGATGACCTTGCCGTCCGCAAGACGCGCGATTTCATAACCGAAGCGCAGGGAGCGCCGCCTCAGTTCGGTAATGTGCGTGCGGACGAGAAGTTCGTCGTCGTAGTACGCGGGCGCTTTGTAGCGGCAATAACTTTCAGCAACAACGAGGAAGGCATTTTCGTTCTCTTCCATATCGCGGTAGGCGAACCCGCGAGCGCGGCAGAATTCCGTGCGCCCGATCTCGAACCAGACCAGATGATTCGCGTGATAGACCACGCCCATTTTGTCCGTCTCGGAATAGCGAACGCGCACGATGGTTTCGTGCCATTCTTCAAACGATACATCTTCTTCTTGCAGGTTCGTCATCTGAGAGAAACGCCTCCCCGCGAATTTTGGTCAAATAAAAAGCTCTCTGTCATATAATCTGTCCGGGACGTTTCCTGCGGACTATAAAAGCGAAAGGTAAGAGATGTCAAAGCAAATCAGACTTCAGGCGGCGGCTTTCCTCGCCGTCATTTTGATTCTAGCTGCCGCCAACTTGCGCGTGCCTGTCACACGGGCACAGGCTCAGAGCGCCGCTGCCATGTCCACGCGCGAGGCCAGAAACGCTGCCGTGGTCGAGGCGACAACAGACATTTTGAAGGAGACGAGCGAGCTCAGAGAGTTGCCCATCCTGCGCCCTGTGAAGAGCGGAACACAGTCGCGCGATGAGATTCAGCGGTTTCTCATCAAGAACATGGATGAGGATTCGACGCCCGCGCAGTTGCACGCCTCCGAAGTTGCGCTCAAAAAGCTCGGCCTCATCCCGGCGGATTTCCAGTTCAGACCTTTCATCATCAGCCTGCTGACCGAGCAGGTCGCAGGCTATTACGATCCTAAACGGCAGGAGTTTTTCCTCGCTGACTGGATTGACCTCGACGGGCAGAAGCCTGTCATGGCGCACGAGTTGACGCACGCTCTGCAAGATCAGCATTTCAACCTTCGACTCTTCGAGAAGTGGCCGAAGGGAGACTCTGACGCGGAACTGGCCGCGCACGCCCTGGTCGAAGGCGATGCCACGCTCGCGATGGCCGTTTACGTGTCACGCAGCCCCTTGCGTATTCTCTCGTTGATGAAATCAATGGGATCAAGCCAGTCGGCGAGCGAAGAGTTAGACCGCGCGCCGCGTGCCTTGCGCGAGTCGCTCATGTTTCCTTACAGGGAGGGAATGCAATGGGTACAGCAGCTCTACAAACGTGAGGGTTGGCCGCTCGTCTCAAAGGCTTACAAAGAATTGCCCCAGTCAACCGAGCAAATTCTTCACCCGGAGAAATACTTCGCGCGTGAAGCTCCGATCAAAGTCACGCTGCCGGACATCGCCTCCACGCTCGGCTCCGGGTGGAAGCGAATTGACATGGATGTCAATGGCGAGTGGAGTTATTACCTGATATTGGACGAGTATTTGAAGTCAGCGCAGGAGTCCAAGCGCGCCGCCGCCGGATGGGGCGGAGACCGCTACAGTGTTTATGAGGGAGCGAAGCCGGGCAGCATCGTCATCACACAGCTTTCCGCCTGGGATACGCCGAATGATGCGATGGAATTCTTCGACGCTTACGCCAAGCGCACCGAGCGGCGTTACCATGACGCAACTCCGGCCAGCAACCTCTATACGAACTTTTCGACGAAGTGGCAGGAAGGGCGGGCGTGGCGCACGAGCGAAGG
>JACCVS010000525.1 GCA_013698055.1 Acidobacteriota bacterium | reverse complement strand
TTTCGAGTTGAAGGCTCTTGATTTTCGGGACGCCGAGATTCGAACTCGGGGCCTCACCCACCCCAAGGGTGCGCGCTACCAGGCTGCGCCACGTCCCGTTATTTCCCCTAAGTATCTCTGGAAAAGGTTTTTTGTCAAATGTAGGATGATGCGCTGTTCGCTGCTGCTGACAAGAAGAGAAGAATTTACTTTCGGCGCGCGTTGAGGTCAGCTTCGCCCGCGTCGAGTGTGGTGAGCAGGTCGCGCAACTGTTCGGCGAGGCGACGCACTGCATGTCTTTGGTCGCCAGTCATCGGTAAGCTCTCACCCACCGTTGGCGAGCTTTGATACATCGGACGTGATTCAACGGGGGGGGGCGCGGCGCTTTGGAGAGCAGGTTGAGGAGATGGAGCAGCTTGCGCGCTCATGTCCGGCGCCGGGACGACTTTGAGTTTGCTTGCACCGCGCAATTCGCCCGCCAGTTTCTTCTTTGCTCCGGCAATCGTGTACTGATCTTCGTAGAGCAATTCCTTGATCCGCAAGGCCATCTCCACATCGCGCTTGCGGTAAGTTCGCTGCCCGGCGCGGTTTTTCTGCGGGGCAAGCATCGGAAATTCCGATTCCCAGTAGCGCAGGACATGCGCCTGCACGCCCGTTAAATCGCAGACTTCACCTATTTTGAAGAAAAGTTTTTCGGGGATAGCGACGGCTGCGCGGTTCATGGTTCGAGAGACCCTTCTGGAAACGTGCCCGTTTTTGCTGGCAATTGTAAGAGAAACTGCTGGACGCCGCTTCGGATGAGCGAGCGTTCTTTCTCACGCTGCCGCCCATGTTACTCGCGCGCGTGTTTGCGTGTCAATACTTTTCCACAGGAACTTAACTCGACGGACAAGCAGTAATTGCTTCTATCTTCTTGAGGTTATACGTCAAAGGTCGGCGGGATGACCAAGATGTGGGCAATTAATCAACCCGGCATGATTTTGATTAAGCGGTTGATGGGATCAAAGCTGAGACGAAACGGACGCAACGCATCACGACCGAGCAGAACGGGCGAGCCTGCCCTGGCGCTTGGCAATAAATCTGTGGGGATTCCGCGCAAAACCAACGCGCCGAGACGAATGGTTGCCGGAGCAATTCTGTGTGCCGGAATACTTCCACCCGCTAAATCCCTTACATCACCACGCCTTCTTCCATTACCCGGAACGATTCCGAGCGAGCGGGCGGCATCTGCGGTAACGGCGAGGCCGAATCCTGATCCGGTGTCGAGCAGGGCGCGCCTTCCGCCTTCGAGCATGACAAACGGGCGACGGCTTTGCCCGTCCATCAGCCATGAGACAATTGTCCCATCTGCTGGAAGATTTATCCCGCGCCGGAGTGGCGTTAGGCGCGCATCAAAGGCCGTCAATTCACCATGCACCATGTTTATCTCAAAACCGAGCAGCCCGTATGCACCTACAGGGTCGAGGACACCGTCAACTCCGGGAGCGAGCCTGTCTGTAATTAAAACAAGCCCGTTTGATGAAAGGAGATTCTGTTCATCGCCCAACGCAAGGCTGCGGACAATCGCTTCATAGCTTGCAACAGCGCCTGTGCCGCTGAGTCCCCCGATCATCATGGGTCGTTTGTCATTCACAGAAACCTGCGCTTGATCCGCCACGCGCCTCGAAAGGATGGTTGCACCCGCTCCGGTATCAATCGCAAAGGTGAAAGGGCCAGCGCCATTGACCCATGCGCTAACCAGTAGTCCTCGACCTTCCTCCTCGCGGAAGCGAACTACGCGCGGAAGTCCGGCTACTGCCGAATTTTTCCTTTTTGCGACAGTAACAGCATTAGCTTTTCCTGAGCCGACGGATGCCTTCGCAGCAACCGGCGATTGCGCACACAAATAGGCAGTCCCACTAAGTGGAACTGCCCAAATGTTTGCTGCCGGGATGAGAAGAAGAACTGAAGAAGCGCAGCAGCGCGCAAATCTCTTCAAGTTAAGCATCACGCGCCTGCCTGATACGGTTAGTAATTGCGATTACGCTTACGGATTTTGTAGGTGTAAAGGGCTGCGCCGCCGCCGCCGCCGAGCGCACCAATCGCCGCGCCTTTCTTACCACCGATCAACGAGCCAACCAGTGCGCCGCCGCCCGCGCCCATCGCTACCGTCAACTTATCACGGTGCTTTTGCCAGAAGGAACGCTTGCGAGGCTGATTGTTGTAATCGTAATAGACCTGCCGTGAATTGCTTGCACGACTGTAGCTGCGTCTTTGCACCGGCGCATTCCTGTACACAACGCGATTAGCCGGAACAACAGTTCGCTCAGTCACGACGCTCCTTGTCGGTGCGGTGCGGTCACGAGCAGCCATGAAGCCATCCAAAAATCCAGAGCGATAGCTAGTTGGGTCTTCAGCGTTATCAGTTTTTGATGCGAGCAAATCGCCTTGATCTGCCGTCCTCGAATTATCGCCATCCGAAATCAGGCGTGTATTCTGGTCATCAAATAAACTGGACGAAGGCGTTCTGGTGTAACCGGCTGCCGTCGCAGGCTCCGTGCTTTTGCGTGAGACAATAGCTCCAACAGAGCCACCTAATAAAGCGGCCACGAGAGCAACAGGAATGATTTTATCTTTCAGGTTCATAATAGGTTGGGTCCCCTCTACGTAAACTTTTTGGCTTTAGCCTGGCATGTAAAGCAGCAAACATCGTTCCTGAACAAGAGCAATTCTGAATTCTCTCAGACGCGGATGGGTGTTCTGGATGAATTTTCTAAGGGGGAATTCCAAAATTACAATCAAATCGTAATAAGCCGTCGTCGGTTCCTCATTCTGTTCAAGCAGGCTCTGCACGATATGGCACAAAAGTAACACCATATCCTCACCCTTCCGGCTGCGAAAGTATGACCGGAGCCACTAAGGAGCGGCGCTTGGTGTCTCATTATTAATTGCTCACGGTGGACGCCAATCGAGGCAGCAAGCTATAATCCGGCTTCTTTCACGCTCAAAATTCTTTGGAGGTTCACCGCCGACGTGTCCACATCCCCAACAGTTTTTCGCCTAGCCGAGCGTCTCGACGGGGTAGGCTTTTCCGACATCGTCAATGTCCGCAACCGGATTATGGAGCTGCGCGCCGGAGGGGCGACTGTTCACCAGTTTGAAGGCGGCGAGCCTAATGTCTTCACCCCCGACCATATCAAAGAAGCCATGACGCGCGCCCTCTCGGAAAACAAGACACGCTACGCGCCTTCCTCCGGCATTGCTGAACTGCGCGCGGCAATCGCCGACAAGCTCCGCGAGAAAAACCTTATTCCGGCCAGTCAAGAGGACGTGATAATTCTCAACGGAGGGATGCAGGGACTCTTCGGTGCGTTTCAGTTAACTATCAATCCGAATGATGAAGTCCTCGTCTTCTCTCCATACTGGACGCCGATCAAAGACCTCATCTCGCATTGTCAGGGCAGAACCGTCCTCGTCCCGACAAACGAAGCGAGGCGCGATGGATTCGCTGCGACGCTCACGCGATACAGCACGGCGCAAACACGCGCCATCTATTACAACACGCCGACAAATCCAAGCGGCGTCGTCTTCACGCGCGCCGAAGCCGAAGAGGTCTCGCGGTTCGCGCAGGAACGTGATCTGGTCGTCGTCGCCGACGAAGCCTATGAAGACCTCGTCTATGATGGCGAGCACGTCTCCATCGCCTCGCTCGACGGTATGATGGAAAGGACGATAACTTCCTATACGCTCTCGAAATCCTACGCTATGACGGGCTGGCGGCTCGGCTATGCTGTGGCGACAGAACCCTGGATGACTGGGATGCGCAAGACCTTACTCTATTCAACTAACGGAGTCTCGACGCCAACACAGTGGGCTGCGCTCGCTGCCTTTACCACGCCCTCCGATTTTCTGGAAAAGAATCGCGTTGCTTATCTTGAGCGGCGCAATCTTCTTTTAGCTGGACTGAACGAAGTCGGTCTGCCCTGCGAGAGTCCTGCCGGAGCCTTTTATGCCTTTCCTGATGTGACACGCATTCACGCGGACAGCCGCAAGGCCGCAGACATCCTGCTTGACCGCGCGCAAGTCGCAACCGTCCCCGGCATTGTCTTCGGCGAACACGGAGAAGGCCATCTGCGGTTTTCCTTCTCGACCTCTCTTGAAACCATTGAAGCCGGACTCGATTCCCTACGCCGGAATCTTTGAAGGGATGAGGGATGAGGGATGAGGGATGAAGAAAAAGAAAAAGATTCTCGTTCTATTCCTCCGTCACGCAGTGAGTTCGATTTCATTGAACGCATCCGGCAGCGCGCATTAAATCAACGCGAAGAATCAAAAGGCTTCCGTTCATCCCTCATCCCTCATCCCTCATCCCTTCGTCCTCCCTCATCCCTTTTCCTCGGTATCGGGGACGACGCCGCTGTCATCGGACAGCAACAAGGCCGCGAGACGGTCATCACCGCCGACCTTCTGGTCGAAGACATAGATTTTCGTCTCAACACAACGACACCCTGGCTACTCGGCTACAAGGCACTCGCCGTCTCGCTCTCCGACATCGCGGCGATGGGTGCATGCCCGCGTTACGCGCTGCTCTCCATTGGCGTGCCGCAGGATATCTGGAACTCTGACTTCGTTGACGAGATGTACGATGGCTTCTTCGCTCTTGCCGACAGCTATAACGTCGCGCTCATCGGCGGCGATGTGTCGCGCACGCCCGAGCGAATCGTCATTGATTCAATCGTTCTCGGTGAAACGCCGCGCTCAAGCGCCGTTCGTCGCTCAGGCGCGCGTCCCGGCGATCACATCTTCGTCACGGGTGCGCTCGGAGGCGCGGCGGCTGGACTAAGCTTGCTCGAACGCGGGTCGCGTTTGAGGAAGAAGCGCCCTCGCTCACCTCACTATCGCGCCGTCGAAGACCTGCTGTTCCGCCAGCTTCGCCCTGAGCCGCGCGTCAGATGGGGCACGACGCTCGGCGAAGAGCGTCTGGCGACGGCAATGATAGACATCAGCGACGGCCTTTCCTCCGACCTCGCGCATCTCTGCCGCTCAAGCCGTGTGGGAGCGATTATTGACGCCTCACGCATCCCCATTGATCCGCAGGTCATCAATCTCTGCGGTCGTCGCGCGCTCGATCCGCTCCTGCTTGCCCTGCATGGTGGCGAAGATTTCGAGTTGCTCTTCACCATCTATCCCCGCGATCTCGGTTGGCTCCCGCGCGAAGTCGGCGGCGTACCCGTGACATACATCGGTGATGTGACGAACATGCTGGACGGATACAAATCGCCGAAGGTTCCCGCGTGTGGAATTTAGAAGCGGGCGGCTTTCGTCATTTTTGATCTTTTGATCTCTCACCTTCTGAAATCCCGTTCGACTTATACATTAGATTTGACTATCCAACACGGACACAGCATCATCTCTGTGAACACAACTTTAGCGAGAGACAGATGCTGAAATTTACAAACACACTTTCCGGCCAGCTTGAGGAGTTTCGTCCGCTCAATGAGGGCGAGGTGCGGTTGTATTACTGTGGCCCGACGGTTTGGGATTACGGGCACATTGGCAACTTCCGCTCGAATATCTTCACAGACATCCTGAGCCGCTATCTACGGTTCAAAGGCTATCGCGTGACGCACGTGATGAACATCACGGATGTGGAAGACCGCATCATCGCGCTCTCGCAAAAGAACGGCGTGACGATTGACGAATATACGGCTAAATATATAGACGCGCTGTGGGAGGATTTCGACGCGCTCGGCTGCGCACGTCCCGACATCGTGCCCCGGGCCACGCGCCACATTCCCGAGATGGTTTCGATGATTGAGCGCCTCGAAGAGCGCGGCCATGCTTATCGCTCCGATGATTCGATCTATTACCGCATCAGCTCGTTTCCGGAATACGGCAAGCTCTCCAAGATTAATTTCGCGGGCAACATCGCGGGCGCGAGCGAGCGCGTTGACACTGACAAGTACGACAAGGAGGACGCGCGAGATTTTGCTCTCTGGAAAGTGGCAGAGTCGCCGGATGAACCGGCGTGGGACACTTCTTTAGGGCGTGGGCGTCCCGGCTGGCATATCGAATGCTCTGCCATGTCCATGAAATACTTAGGCGAGACGTTTGACATTCACGCTGGCGGGATTGATCTCGTCTTCCCGCACCATGAGAACGAGATAGCGCAAAGCG
>JACCVS010000501.1 GCA_013698055.1 Acidobacteriota bacterium | reverse complement strand
GAGGTCAGGGGTTCGATCCCCCTCGGCTCCATTTCCTTAACTCACATAAAAATTGACAAAGAACTACTGCATTGGCTGGCAGATTATCTCAAAAGTTCGACTTCACTAATTTTCATGAGTATTCTTGCCCCGGGACGCCATTGCATGGCGGTCAATCATCCGTCATGAAGTGAGTTCCTACATCATCCGACCTCTCATCCGAATTAAAACCATCTCGCATTACTTTCGTCAAATCATCGTCATAAACTTGCGGTTGTTTGTCCACCGTGTGAGCAACGATAATAATGGCCAGGAAGGCAAAAAGACCATTTAGCTTTTCAGTCTTGCTGGAAATGCGGCTGGCCACCGTAGCGCGCCCCGCCCCGTCATAAATATACGGCGAGCGGTAACGAACAAGGGAAGGGACAATGTTAAAGGCGATCACGCGAGATGTCTCGCGAAATATCTCTCGTTGCGAGTTGACCTTCAGGCAACGCGAGGGCGTGGACTACGAGAAGGCCATCCGGCAGCACGCAGATTACTGCGATCTTCTTCGCCGCTGCGGGGCGGAAGTCATCAATCTCGAAGCTCGCGACGAGAATCCAGATTGCTGCTTTGTGGCTGACACGGCGGTCGTGCTCGAAGAGGTGGCCGTCATCGCAAGCCTCGGTGCGCTCTCGCGCCAAGGTGAAATCACGGGCATAGCAGAGACTCTTTCCGCACACCGCGAAATCGCCCGCATCGAGCCTCCCGCCACTCTTGATGGCGGCGACGTGCTCATCCTGGGCAAGCGAATCTTCGTCGGGCGTTCCAAACGAACCAATCAGGAAGGAATTGAATCTTTGACGCGCATCGTCAATGCCTTCGGCTACGACGTGACGACTGTCACGGTCATGGGCAGCCTGCATTTGACGACCGCTTGCAGCGCGCTTAATGAAGAGACAGTGCTGCTCAATTCGCGTTGGATAGATACTGCACCGTTTGCGCGCTACCGGGCATTGAACGTCCCCGAAGACGAACCCTGGGCGGCCAGCATCATGCGCGTCGGCTCAACAGTTTGTGTTGAAGCCGGTGCCCCGCGCACGCTTGAGCTAGTCAGGAAGCACTGCGCGGAAGTTGATGTCTTGGACATCTCGGAATTTCGCAAAGCGGAGGGTAGCGTCCCCTGTCTCAGCATCCTTTTCCAGGACACGAAGACGGATTATAGCAATCAGAGCAAGGAGACAATCAATGCACAGTGAGCAAGCCGGGTATGCTTCAGCGCACAACAATAAAGAGCATGACACATTGGAGATGCGGAGACCGGAAGCGGAATATAACGAGGCTGAAGAGAGTTTCGTCGAGATGATGCAGGCCGATTGTTTGGACGAGTACGTCAAAGGCCGTCCGTCAATTGTCCGTTCGTTTGAGCGTGCGCTGGAAGAGGCTTTGGCCTCGGCTTACACAGTTATTGCCGATGGTGTCGAGATCAATAATCGCGCGTCTATACCTGAGTCGGCGCGCCTCTTCCTGCAACGCGTGCTTTACCGCATCAATCGCCTGAAGTTCTTCTGGTATGACGACCTGAGCAATTACGACAATGAGCGATCCTCTTACCTGCGACAGATTCGCGACCGTATCGAGGGCGCTTGGGCTTCGTGGGAACTCGCGTTATTGGATGTCGCATCATTTCCTTATGAGGATGTGCGCGAGGGGCTGCTGAGGCGTTCCGCCTATGACGTGTCGCCCACGCCTTCCGCGAGCGGACTTTATTTTCGCAATGAAATTAGAGAAGCGGGTTATCGCCGCCTGCTGGCAATTGCCTCGCTCGACGGTCTGGTCGAGGCGAGCCAACTTTCGCGCACGCTCGGCGGAGTCTCAAATGACATTCACGCCGTGATGACGCGCCTGCTCGTGGAGGAGTATGGCGGCGGGCGGCTCAATCGAAAGCACTCGACGTTTTTCACCGCGATGCTGACCGAACTCAACATGCGCACGGAGCCAGAGGCTTACTTCGAGATCGTTCCGTGGGAAGTGCTCACTGCCATCAACCACAGCTTCCTGCTGTCAGAGCGAAAACGTTTTTATCTCAGATACGT
>JACCVS010000456.1 GCA_013698055.1 Acidobacteriota bacterium | reverse complement strand
CGATGTCTGGCCGCCACTCGTCACGAAGACGCTTGAGCAATTGCCCTTCAGGCGTCGCCAGCGTGCGCGCGTCGCGGTTGATATCTATCGCTTGCAGGTTGCGCCGTTGGAAGAGTTCAGTTCCGTCAGGGTTGAGCATGGGAACGGCGCGCAGTGTGATCTTTTCTTCGATTGCCTTCACCCACGGCTTGCCCCGGTTCTTCTGCAAGTAAGCGAAGAGGTCTATGAGCGCGCTGGTCGCCGTCGGCTCATCGCCGTGCATTTGCGACCACATGAAGACCTTGAGCGGCCCGCGCCCGAACTCAAGCTGGTGGATAGAGCGATCTGCGACCGAACGCCCGACTTCTTTAATGCTGACGCCCCGTGCGCGAAGCTCGTCGAGATATTTTTGAAGATCGGCGTGCTTGACGAGCGCAGGATCAAGATTCGTCAGGCGATTGGCCTGCCACTCTTTAAGCAGCTCGCGCGGCGACTGTGCGCTGGTCGCCGCACTACCCAAGGAAATAATTAACGCGACAAAGCCCGTCATCCAGAGTTTCATTGATAAAGGCGCGCGTCGCTTGCTCCTGCTGCACAGCACATCTTTAGCTCGTGTCATAAATTTATCCGGCCTTTCACCGATTCATCTGGCGGTATCTTACACGTGCGGCTTTTGAAGTGGTAGAAATTTGACATCAGCCCGCCCCGGCATGACTTGAGTCGTATGCTAAGATTCCACCATCATGGCAAACCTTCTGAATGAAGTCGAAGTGCGAGTCCTCGGCTCTTTAATCGAAAAGCAAATCACCACGCCGGAATACTATCCCTTAACGCTCAACGCTCTGACCAACGCCTGCAACCAGAAGAGCAATCGTGAGCCGGTCGTCGCCTTCAATGAGCCGACGGTGACGCAGGCGCTTGAGAGCTTGCGCGAGAAGAATCTCGCCTACGTTTTCTATGGCAGCACGAGCCGCGTGCCGAAGTACAAGCACATGACGCCTGAAGTCCTCCGCATAGATCAGCGCGAAGTGGCTCTGCTCTGCGTGCTGATGCTGAGGGGCGCGCAGACCATTGGCGAGTTAAAGGAGAGAGCCGGCAGGCTCGCGGATTTCGCAACGCTGGGCGAAGTCGAAGAGACTTTAAGCTCGATGAGTGTAAAGGAGTCTGACCCGCTGGTCGTGAAATTGCCGCGCCAGACGGGACAGAAAGAAGCTCGCTACGCGCACCTTTTAGCCGGAGATGTCTCTATCGCCTACTCCTCGGAGGAGGGGTCTTTAGAGCGTAAGGAGACCTCTAACCGCGCGGGAACGACAGCAGTCAGGTTGGAGAAACTTGAAGGCGAAGTGGAAACTCTACGGTCAGAGGTCTTGGAACTGCGGCGTCGGCTCGAGGATTTTATGAAGCAGTTCGATTCATGAAATCGCGCGACCGCAGATGAGAAATCCGTGCTCGACATTCAATAAGCCCGAGATTCGTGTGCCCTCCGCCTGGCCAATGGTAATAATCCTCTGCCGCTGACTTGACAAGCATTAGCCTGCAATTTTAGGATTACCGGTCTCTCAATGTTGCCGTCAAGTCTCATTTGCGGTCAACCTGATCTTCAACCCTTACGCAAGCAAGTATTTTAGATGTTTTCGCTCTTGCACCATACCGTCCCCCCAACGACTGGAAGCGCGCATGTGGCTTCTCTTCAGCGGCGTTTCCGGTGCATTACTAATCATCTATTGTTGCCGACTTGTTTAATACTGGAGAATTATGATGCCTCGCCTCAATCACCTGCCCCGCCGAGCCAGGCAAAGGGCTGCTCTTTTATTAACGCTGGCAGTTCTGATGAACTGCCTCGTCCCGGCTTCCTTCGCATCGAGAGGAGCCTTATCGCCGGAAGCAGCCCCGGCACCACCTCCGACAGAGTACATTAGACGGATACAACTGGCGACCAATGATCTAGTCTTCAACAAGGCGGATCAGACGCTTTACGCCAGCGTGCCGAGCAGCGCGGGCGCGGGCGGCAACAGTATCACGCCGATTGATCCCGTCACGGGCACGGTCGGCACTCCGGTCTTCATCGGCAGCGAGCCTAATAAGCTGGCACTCGCGGATGACGGGCAAACTTTGTACGTCGCGCTCGACGGGGCATCGGCGCTCCGCCGCTTCAACCTTTTGACCAAGACGCCCGGCCAACAATTCCCCTTCGGCTTGGATTCAAACTACGGACCGTATAACGCCAACGATGTGGCGGTTGCGCCCGGCAATCCTGATCTGGTGGCGGTAACCAGACATTACAGCGGCATCAGTCCGCCCGAAGCGGGTGTGGCCATCTTTGATAACGGCGTGCAGCGCCCCAAAACCGGCCCGGGCCACATTGCCGGCAGCGATTTTCTGGCCTTTTCCGCGTCGGCTTCCAAGCTTTACGGCGGCGGCTACTCCGGGGGCTTGAGGAGGATGACGGTTGATAGCTCTGGGGTGACGGTTGACAGCACCACGTCGTTCACCGTCGGCGCGCGAATCAAATTCGAGAACGGACTCCTGTTCAGTTCGAGCGGACAGGTCATCAATCCTGACGCGGGGACGTTGCTGGGAACCTTCTCGGACGCAGCTTCCAATGCTTTTGTCCCGGACACGTCGGTCGGGCGCGCTTACTATCTGGTCGGCAACCAGTTTGGCGGTAACGGCACGCTGACATTGAAGGCTTTTGACATTAACACCTTTCTCC
>JACCVS010000448.1 GCA_013698055.1 Acidobacteriota bacterium | reverse complement strand
ATCGAGTTTATGACCTTTAACTTCTCCATTCTCGCCACCGACCAGATTATTAACTCAGCCGCCAAGATGCTCTACATGTCCGGCGGACAATTCAAGATTCCGATTGTCTTTCGCGGCCCGAACGGCTCCGCCTTCCAGGTTTCTTCCCAACATTCACAGGCGCTCGAATCATGGTTTGCATACTTTCCCGGCATCAAAGTCGTCATGCCCTCCACTCCGGCGGACGCCAAAGGTCTTTTGAAAAGCTCTATCCGCGATGATGATCCGGTCGTCTTTCTTGAGCAGGAGAGAATGTACGGCAACAAGGGCGAAGTGCCAGATGATGAAGATTTCACGATCCCGCTCGGAGTTGCGGACATTAAACGTGAGGGCAAAGACGCGACCATCGTCGCACGCTCCCTGATGGTTCCCGTCGCACTCAAGGCTGCCGAAGAGTTGGAGAAGCAAGGCGTCTCGTGCGAGGTAATTGATCCGCGCACAATTCGCCCGCTCGACATCGAGACGATTATCAATTCCGTCAAGAAGACCAATCGCGTCGTGTTGGCGGAGGAATCACACCCTTTCTGCGGCGTCGGCGCGGAAATCAGCGCGCAGATTAATGAGCGCGCCTTTGATTACCTGGACGCACCCGTCCGTCGCGTCTCCGGTATAGATGTGCCCATGCCTTACGCCAAGAATCTGGAAAAACTGGCAATTCCCGATGTTGAGCAGTTAATAAAAGCCGTGCGAGAAGTGGCATACATGGATTAAGTTTAGAGTTTTCAGTTTTCAGAAAAGAGCTTGTTCAACCTGAAAATTGCTGACTGAAAACTGAAAACAGAAAACTGGAAACTGAATATGGCTACACAGGTCGTAATGCCCAAGCTCTCTCCGACGATGGAAGAGGGACAGATTTCAAGGTGGCTCAAGAACGAGGGCGACAAGGTCTCGATGGGCGAGCCGCTCGCCGAGATTGACACTGACAAGGCCACGATGGAGATGCAGGCGCTCAGTTCCGGCGTGCTGCGAAAGATTCTAATCAAAGATGGCGAGAGCGTACCGCTCGGCCAGATGATAGCCGTCATCGGCGAACCCGACGAAGATATTTCCGCACTGTTGGCGCAGGCTACATCCGGCGCGCAAGCTCAACCGGCTTCACCGGCTCCAACCCCCAAGGAAGAAAAAACCGAAGCCGCGACTGAGCAAGAATCTCCTGCCGACGCGAGCAAACCGGCAACACCATCCGGCAACGGCGCTCAAGTGACAGCAACTGGTGATGGTCAGACAGGCGAGCGTCTCATCGTTTCTCCGTTGGCCGCTCGGATGGCGGCTGAAGCGGGAATCAATCTACGCTCATTGACGGGAAGCGGCCCCGGCGGGCGAATCGTCAAACGCGATATCGAAGCGGCTATGAGCACTGGTGAGCAAACTGCCGACGCCGGTGCTCCGCAATCTCCCCAGCGCCATTTACGCGCTGTCCAACCCGGCACACAGCCCGCTCAGCAATCTTCTAACGAAGGCGCTTCGCCTTATCGTGATGAGCCAACATCGGTCATGCGCCAGACAATCGCGCGCCGTCTGGTCACATCTATCGGGCCTGTGCCACATTTTTTCCTGACCACTGAGATTGAAATGGATCGAGTCGCGGAGATGCGCCGCTCAATCAACGAGCTTGATGCCGAGCTTAAGATCAGCATCAATGATGTGATTATCAAGGTCGCAGCCGCCGCCCTCATTCAACACCCACAGGTCAACGCTTCGTTCCAGGACAGAAACATCCGTTACTACGAGCGCGCAGATATTGGTGTGGCTGTGGCAATCGAAGATGGATTAATCACCCCCATCGTTCGCTCCGCAGATCAAAAGTCATTGAGCCAGATTGCAAGCGAAGTCCGGGAATTGGCCGGACGTGCGCGCACGCGCAAACTGCTGCCGGAAGAATATTCGGGTGCGACGTTTTCCATCAGCAACCTTGGGATGCTTGGCATTGACGAGTTCACGGCTGTCATCAATCCACCCGAAGCGGCTATCCTCGCCATCGGCGCAGTCACAGCGAAGCCCGTCGTGCGCGATGGACAAGTGGTCGCGCGCCAGATAATGCGCGTCACGATGTCTTGTGATCATCGTGTCATTGACGGCGCAACCGGAGCGCGTTTTCTACAGACCTTCAAGCGCACGCTTGAAAATCCGCTCCTGATGATTGTTTGAAACCGATAGCGAAAACACAACGCGGCAGCGCCGCGCCGCATCTCGCGCTCATTGCTGTTCAACTCATTTTCGGCACGTGGCCGATTTTCGGCAAGATCGCTTTGCGGGCTTTGCCTGTCACCGGCCTCATGGCATTTCGCGTCGCGGGAGCGACCCTCGCCTTCCTCATCCTTCAGCGCACGATAGGCCGCACACAGAAAATACGGACAGCCGATTATGCGCGTTTCGCCCTCTACGCCCTGCTCGGCGTCGTGCTTAATCAATTTCTCTACATCAAAGGTCTATCGTTCACGACCTATATCAACGCGACGCTTTTGGGAACGATCATCCCGGTTTCCACGCTGCTCATCAGCCTTTCACTTGGCTATGACCGCCTGACGATTCGCAAAGCGCTGGGAATCTTATTGGCCGCCGCCGGAGTGGTTTATCTAGTCTATCCCGAAGGAAACTTTTCCGGTGATACAGCCCTCGGCAATTTCTTAATCTTACTCAGTTCCATCTCCTACGGCGCGTATCTCGCAATCTCCAAAGACATGCTCAAGCGTTACGGGGCTTTGACTGTGATTATGTGGATTTTCATCTTCGGCAGCATCGCCACAATTCCTATCGGCGGCTACGCTCTTTCAAGCATTCCCATGAGCGAAATCGGAGGGGGCATCTGGCTCGCCGTGATCTATATCATTCTTGTGCCGACAGTCGGTGCTTACTATTTGAACGCCTGGGCGCTCGCCCGCGTCGAGCCGAGCACCGTCGCCGTTTACATTTATCTTCAGCCCCTCATCGGCTTCGCGCTCGCGCCCCTGATCCTCAACGAGAAATGGAACTCGCGAATGTGGATCGCCTCCGCCCTGATCTTCTCCGGCGTCGCGGTCGTCATCTGGCGCACGCGCAGCCACGCCATCGAAGAAGTCAGCGAACACCCGGAAGCTCTCAGCCATTGAACCTAATCTGCGGATAACTGATATATTTCCCTTGTGAAAGTCGAGACGGCGATGAGAGAGGTTAGCAAGGCTGCGCGGCTGGAGACTGAAGAAGCGGCGAAGACTTCCGCTGCACGGCTTTCGATTCTGGCTGCGGCGTTTTTGATTACTACTTGCTTCCGAGGCTAAAGATTGTACAGAAGCCGGAAACTCGGACAACAAATTTCCGCGTCAGTATGCGTCCCCGGAGTAATGGTGCAGTACCGCAGTCAGTGAATGTTGAGGATGGATGGTATTTGGTCCCAGGTTCTCAGCGTATTGTAACGAAGACGTGCCATGAAGCCAGAGGGGGCGGCATTACTGCCGACATTCTACCACATGGGAGCAGTGACCTTTACACAGAAGGGGAGAAATTCTTCTCCATGTCAATCTGGGTTGACAACAACTCCAGAAATGATTCTGGTTACTGTCTCTTCACTATAAGTTACGAGGTTTTTCGCTTTGAATTGGCTCCGATTTGAGAGACGATTTTAATCTCTTAAAGGTTTCTAGTAGCTCCATGCGTGGTTGTATCGAGCGTCGCGCCTAACAACTCATTCAACCCGACCGCGAGTTAGCGTACCTTTCATCGTCAACTTGAATGATTTCGGCGTTGAATGCGCGGCGGGTTAATTCGGGCGTTAGATTGCTCTCGCTTTGAAACGTCGTAAAATCAGGAGAGTCGAAAATGCGAAAGGTAAAATTCAGCATTGCCAATAGTCTCGATAATTACATCGCCCGCAAGGATGGTGCGATTGATTG
>JACCVS010000420.1 GCA_013698055.1 Acidobacteriota bacterium | reverse complement strand
GAACAATCGAAAAATCGCGGGCGTGCGCTTCGTGCCAGTTCGTTTTACGCCGAAGTCTTCCGTCTTCAAGAATGAAGAGTGCGGGGGCGTCAATTTCATCGTGACGGATCGCGCGCGCTTTCGGCCTCTGCAAGCCGGAATAGAAATCGCCGTTGCGATTAGAAGACTTTATCCAGCTCAGTGGAAAGTAGATGACTACGCGCGCCTGCTCGCAAATGCCGAAACTCTCGCTGCCGTGAAGCGCGCTGATGAGCCGGAGACGATCATGCGCCTCTGGGCTGACAAACTTTCTGAGTTTCGTCGCGCACGTTCTCGCGTCCTGCTTTACAGGTAGTTTAGAAGTTAAAAAGTCTAAAATAGAAAGACGATGAGTCAGCGCCTTAGCGTCTCGTCGTCTTTTTATTATTTTGAGTCAAAGAGATCGCTTGAGATGCGCTTCGTCCCTAACACGAAAAAGAGATGGGTAAAGCCGACGGTGATTGAAATCCCTCTTTCGGCAGATAAACTTCTCCGCGCACTATTTGCCCTGTCTCCGCACAGAAGACTTAGTCTTCTCGATAGTTGCGGTGCGCGTGACACGTCTGCGCGTTTTCTCATCGCGGGTTTCGATCCTTTTGAAATAATAGAATCGCGGGGAGCTGAAATTAAGATTTCATCTCGCGGTGAAAATGACGAGCGCGTCGTGAGCGGAAATGTGCTTGATGCCTTAGATGAGCGTCTAGCCGAATACAACGTCCAGTATGCGCTACCGGAAAACCTGCCTGTTGCCGGGGCTTGTCTCGCAACGTTCTCCTATGAGTTGGGGAATCAATTGGAGAATCTACGCCTCAACTCTGCTCTTCGCGTTTCAGATGAGCCTGACGTGGTTCTGGCTTTCTATGACACGCTTGTCATTCACGATTACAGGAGTGGAATAACACGGATTGTTGGTGTCGGGGATACACAAAGATTGGACGAGACTTACGAGGCTCTTACAGAAGCATTCGCTTCCACATCAGGCGATTTTGAAGCGCCACTGCCTTCAGCCCAAGCTGTGACCTCTAACCTGACACATGACGAATACCTTGGGGCGGTTGGTCGTATTCAAGAGCACATTGCTGCCGGAGACATTTATCAAGCGAATCTCACTCAGCAGTTCAGCTGCACGCTCTCCCCTGAAACGAAGCCGGAGGATATCTTCCTGCGCCTGCGGCGCGACCATCCGGCCTCGTTCGCTGCCTTCATCCGCCGCCGGGAAGACGTTGTCATTAGCGCGTCTCCTGAAAGATTCCTGCGCGCCGAAGTGAGAGACAATAAGCGTTACATCAGCGCATGGCCCATCAAGGGCACGCGTCCGCGAGGACGCAACGTCGAAGAAGATAACAAGCTTCGCGCAGAACTGTTGACGAGCGAGAAGGATCGAGCGGAGAACATCATGATCGTTGATCTGCTCAGAAACGATCTGGGGCGGGTCTGTCGTTACGGCTCTGTCGAAGTCACGGAGCTATGCGCACTCGAAGAGCATCCGACGCTTTTTCATCTCGTCTCGAAAGTGCGCGGAGTGCTGCGCGATGATGTCACGGCGGGTGATTTGTTGCGCGCAGCTTTCCCTTGCGGCTCTATTACCGGCGCGCCGAAAATCCGCGCGATGGAAATCATAGCTGAAACTGAGCTAAACGCGCGCGGACTGTCTATGGGAGCCATTGGATATTTCTCTTTCGACGGCTCGCTCGATTTCAACGTCGCCATCCGCACGATGGTGATACGCGACAGTGTAGCGCGATTCAACGTCGGCGGTGGCATCGTCGCCGATAGTTGTCCCTCGCTTGAATACGATGAATCGCTCGTCAAGGCGCGCTCACTGTTCAATGCCCTCGGGGTTGAATAATTGAAATCGAATTTGCGGATAACCTGCCCGAGAGGCTGAGAAATTTCCACTTGGAAAAAGAAATTGGTATTAACAGGGCTTATTCCTATGATAAAATCTTTTAGCATTGATTATTGGCAGGGAAGAGCCTAGAATAGCCCTGTCCGTTCAGGAAAAGCTTTAGCTCAGTTCCGTAGTCGTCATTATCACTATAATTTACTGAAGGTCTTGATTTGATCTTTGTGCTGTGGTCTTTCATATATGGAAGACGATTGCGTGCATTGATATTTCCCTCTACAGACAAAAGAGGCTACTGAAAATTCGATGCTCTCTTCGGAGAGTTTCATGCCGTAGTATTCGTTAACCCCAACTTAAAACAGGAGCAAGAACATGACACGATCCCTACCGTCCCGCTTTGCTTTGACCCTCACCATTTTATTGTTTGTAACCGGAATCGCTTTGGGGCAGGGAACTACTTCCCGTGTTACCGGGACGGTGGTTGACCCTTCGGGGGCTGTTGTTCCCGCCGCGACAGTGACTTTGACAAATGATGCAACGCAAATCTCTTTCAATACGGAAACAACTGAAAGCGGAACATATGTCTTCGATTCGGTGCAGGTAGGTGATTATACCGTCACAGTCGAGAAGCAGGGCTTTAAGAAATTCATCTCCACTGCTAATACTGTCAACATTAACCAGCCTGCGACTGTCAACGTGACGATGGAGATCGGTGGAGTTACCGAGGAGGTCAGAGTTGAGTCATCGGCTGAAATTGTACAGACAAGCAGTTCCGGCAACTTCGGCAACACGGTCGAGCAACGCACCTTGCAAGCTCTGCCGATTGTCGGCGCACGTGGTCGCAACCCGCTCAACTTCATTCTCTTTCAACCAGGCGTCACGCCTGACTCGAATGCCGGCGGCGGCGTCCATGTGCACGGTGCCCGCGACCGCGCTTTCAATTTCACGCTTGACGGCATTGATATCAACGATACGACCGCGGGTGGGTCAAACTTCACGCCGATCCGCACTAATCCTGATTCGCTCACCGAGTTTCAAGTCGTGACTGGCAACTTCACAGCGGAACTCGGGCGCAGCAGCGGCGCGCAGGTCACGCTCGTCACTCGCTCCGGGACGAACGAGTTTCACGGAACGGCTTTTGAGTTTTACCAGACGCCGCGTTTTCATGCCAACGAATACGAAAATACGATCAACCGCATTAACCGCGGGGGGCAGTTGATAACGCCATCCACGCCAAAGTTTGTGCAGCATATCTTCGGTGGCTCAGTCGGTGGCCCAATTATAAAGAACAAGGCGTTCTTTTTTACCAATCTCCAACTGCTTCGCACGAGTCAGAGCATTCTTGCGACGCGCACTGTATACACAGCCGATGCGCGCGCCGGACGCTTTCGCTTTGTTGGTGGCGGAAGAAATGCGGCGATTGGTGGAACATTAGCGCCGTCAGTTGACGCCAACGGCAATCCTTTGCCGGGGCTTAACATTCAAACGTTCAACATCACGGGTAATCCGAATATTCCGCTCGGACTCGATCCCACCACGCAAAGACTAATCGCACTCGCGCCATTGCCGAACAATTTCAGTGTGGGTGATGGCTTGAACACCGCCGGGTTCAGCTTCAGTGCGCCGAGCACCGAACGACAATATGATTTCACGACAAAGATTGACTACAACTTCAACGAGCGAAATGCCCTTTACGTTCGCTATGCTCAAGGTGCCCAAAATACAATCGGCGACAACGGAAACGGAGGGCTTCAAAGATTCCCCGACACCCCGAACTTCGTTGACACGTTTCGCACGCCGCGAAATCTGGCAGTCAATCTCCGCTCGACGCTTAGCCCCAAGATGGTGAACGAGTTTGTTGTTGGCTTCAACCGTTATACCTTTAGTTTTAATAATCCCGATCCGAATGCCAACGCTAATTCCCCGGTCATTCTCAATCTTCCGACTGATCCGCTGAACAGCACGCCGAACATCAACAATGCGCGTAGCATCAGGACTTACCAGTTGGTTGACAACCTGAGCTA
>JACCVS010000379.1 GCA_013698055.1 Acidobacteriota bacterium | reverse complement strand
AGCGCCAGAGCGACGGTTTCAAGGTTTGTGCCGCAAGCGCGACAAAACTTTGCATCGTCAAGATTTTGTGCTGAACAACGCGGACAGTACATCGCTGCTACCTCCTATTGACGCTTATACGAGAGGGCACAATGGCAATGTTTCACAAACATTTTACCCCTGCCGGTGTCTGACAATTAATTCCATTGTGAAAAGGCAACGCCGGTTCCATTTACCGGGATCGCTGAGTCATGCGAGCAATCTCTTTGAAGCTGAGATTGAGAATCGGGTACTCGCGCCAGTCTTTATAATCGTAGTGCCACCATTCGGGTTCATAAACAGCGAAGCCTTCTGCTTCCATTGCAGCTCTCAAGATGTCGCGCAAGCGGCGGGCTTCCGGCATGGCGCATTGATAGTTGATATGTGAGCGTTCCGTCATCTCGTCGTATTCGCCCGGCATCTTTACCTGCTGGCCGGTCTTGAGATCGAACATCGTTAAATCCACCGCGCAGCCGCGATTGTGGCGCGAACCCTTGCTCGGGTTGGCGACAAACTCCCGTTTATCTTCAGGAGTCGAGTCCCAGAAAACTTTGGTCACTGCCCAGGGACGATACCCGTCGAAGACAATCAACCCGTAGCCCTGCTGTCTGAGAGCAGCGTTGACGCGCATGAGTGCTTCAGCCGCAGGGCGTTGAAGAAAGGCGCGTGCCTGCTTGTAAACGGCGCGCCCCAGAAAGTTATTCCTGGTGGCGTAGCGAATGTCGAGCCGGATAGACGGGTCGAGTTTGATAAGCTCAACGAGATCGGGCTGGCGAAAAGTTCCGGCTTCTTTGGGCAGCCCCTGCTGCGCCTGAACAAGCGCGGAAAGGATTGTCAGCAGAATCAGAACTGCTAAACTGCGCCGCGTGCTTTTCAATTCGCGCCTCCTGAGTGCGGAGATAACTTTCGTAATGCTGCTCTGAGCTTACAAGAGCAGGCAGTGAAGGGGAAGAGTGAGGCGCGTTTGATTCTCAAGATTAGTTCGGAGCGGCTGCGATAATGGATGGATACATTCTGGCGATAGATCAGGGAACGACGGGCACGAAGGTTCTCATCTTCGATCACGATGCGAATATCAAAGCCCTTGCTTACTCGGAGTTCACGCAGCATTACCCGAGGCCGGGATGGGTTGAGCATGATGCGGAGGAAATCTGGACGGTCAGCATCAACCTGGTCGCTGAAGCTCTCTCAAAGGCGAACATTCAGGCGTCCGAAGTCAGAGCCATCGGAATCACCAATCAGCGCGAGACGAGCATGATGTGGGATCGCAAGACGGGACAACCCATCGGCAGGGCAATCGTCTGGCAGGATCGCCGCACGGCTGGAATCTGCGATGACCTGAAAGCACAGGGGCTTGAAGATGTCTTCAGGCGCAAGACCGGCCTTGTCGTTGACGCCTACTTTTCAGGAACGAAAGTCAAAATGGCTTCTTGAAAACACCGAGGGACTAAGACAACGCGCATAAAACGGTGACATAGCTTTCGGGACGATTGACTCATGGCTTGTCTGGAAGCTCACCGGAGGACGGGCGCATATCACAGATTACTCGAACGCCTCGCGCACGTTGATGTACAACATTCATGACCTTTGCTGGGACACAGAACTTCTGGAAATTCTCGGCGTGCCGGAGGCAATCTTGCCGGAGGTGAAGCCCTCGTCTTATGTTTACGGTTACACAGACCCGGCAGCTTTTTTCGGGGAAAGCATCGTGGTCGCCGGAATCGCTGGCGACCAGCAGGCGGCGCTCTTCGGGCAGGCTTGTTACGGCGAAGGCCTGGCGAAAAATACTTACGGCACAGGCTCTTTCATTCTGCTCAACACGGGACGCGAAGCTGTTGCGAGTAATGAAGGATTGTTGACGACGATTGCGTGGGGCATTGGTGATGAGCCAGTCGAATATGCTTTAGAGGGCGCAATCTTCATCACAGGCGCTGCCATCCAGTGGTTGCGCGACGGTTTGCAGATTATCACATCTGCCGATGACACAGAGGCGCTGGCGAAGTCTGTGGAGTCAAACGCCGGAGTGTATTTCGTTCCGGCTCTGGTCGGATTGGGCGCGCCGCACTGGGACGCTTACGCTCGTGGCACCATCACCGGCATCACGCGCGGGACGACACGGGCGCATCTGGCGCGAGCGGCGCTTGAGAGCATGTGCTACCAGACGCGCGATGTCGTGGAAGCAATGGAGAGCGCTTCCCGCGTCAGGCTGAAAGAGATTAGAGCCGACGGCGGCGCTGTCCAGAACAGTTTCCTGATGCAGTTTCAGGCTGACATCCTCAATGTCCCCGTCGAAGTGCCGGAGATTACAGAGACGACCTCTCTCGGAGCGGCTTACCTTGCGGGACTGGCCGTTGGGTTCTGGAAGAGCAGGGAGGAGTTGGATGCTAAGTGGAAAGTCGCGCGCCGATATGAACCGCAGATGAGCGAAACAGAGAGGGCACGGCTGTACGGGCGTTGGTTAAAGGCTGTCGAGCGAGCCAAAGATTGGGAGGAACATTGAAAAGCAGAATCCAGAATTCAGGAGTCAGAATTCAGAATACATAGGCGGAGAACCACTTCTGTTTTTATTTTGTCAGATGGCATCTAGAGCGCGGAGATACTATCACACTAGGCGCAACTGGAAGGTGAGGCACGCAGCCGAGCTGATTTTCGTGAGATAGCTTACGTTCAAGCACAGAAAGTTTTCATTATAGGTTAAAGTCATTGTAAAGTAGCCACACATTTCGCAAGGCCGAAAAACAAACAAGTTGGAGGAAAATCTTTGATGTCACCCCTGAATCTTTCAATCGCCTTGAGCCTGCTGCTCTGCGGCTCAAACAGCAAGTCTGAGCAATTCTTCTCTCCATCATTCACGCCGTCTGAAATAAATCGGACAACCGCAACGCTATCTTTTACCAATCAGCGTGTCACCTATCGAACCTATTCTAACGCTCGCTACAGATTTTCCACCGCTTACCCTGTCGGCATCTTCATTCCGCAGGGCGAATCCGACAACGGCGACGGGCAAAAGTTCGCCTCAAAAAACGGAAACGCAACCTTGCTGGCTTTCGGCTCGAATCGGCTGGATCGAAGTCTTCGAGATGAGTTTCAAACGGCTCAGGAGAATCGCTCGGTGACGTACAAGGTGTTGAAGCGGGATATGTTCGTCGTCTCTGGAACTGAGAACGGGAAAATTTTCTACCAGAAGACGTTGTTAAGAGGCGATAGTTTTAAGACGTTCATCATCGAATATCATGAACATGAGCGAGCCGTGTTTGATCCGATCACATCGCGCATCGCCCACTCGTTCGCAGGCTGAAGAACGGAAGAGAACAGAATGCAACTCGTCGGGCAGCCCGTGCCGCGCAAAGAAGGCCGCGACAAAGTCACTGGACAATCGCGCTACATAGATGATCTCCATTTCCCGGAGATGCTCTACGGGGCAACTGTCCGCAGCGCAGTCGCGCGTGGCCGCATCAAGAACATTTCGTTTGAAGGTGACGTTCCCTGGGACGAATTCGTCGTCGTGACGGCCAAAGACATTCCGGGGGAAAACTGCGTCGCGCTCATCCTGATGGATCAACCCTTTCTCGCCGGGGAGTTTGTCAATCATCCGGAAGAGCCTGTCTTGCTGCTTGCGCACCCTGACAAATACCTGCTCGAAGAAGCGCGCCGTCACGTTCGTGTGGAAATTGAGCCGCTGCCAGCTATCTTCTCGCTCAAAGATTCCGTCAACCAGAAAGAGATCATCTGGGGCGAGGATAACGTCTTCAAGTCTTACCATGTCGAGAAGGGCAATGTTGACGAAGTCTGGGGAAACGCCGATTTCATCGTCGAAGGCGAATATGAGACGGGCGCGCAGGAGCAGCTTTACATCGAGAACAACGGGGTGATTGCGATTGCCGCCCCCGAAAATGGCGTCACTGTCTGGGGTTCGATGCAATGTCCGTATTACGTTCATAAGGCGCTCGTTAAATTGTTCAATCTGCCCGAAGACAAGATTCGCGTCGTGCAGGTCGAGACGGGCGGTGGCTTCGGCGGCAAGGAAGAATATCCCTCGATGATTGCCGGGCACGCAGCCTTACTTGCTTGGAAATCCGGGCGACCCGTTAAGATCGTTTATGACCGCGCGGAAGATATGTCTGCGACGACCAAGCGCCATCCCTCCTGGACGAAGCATCGCACGGCTGTCACGCGTGAAGGAAAACTGCTCGGCATGGAGATAGATTTCGTCGTTGACGGTGGAGCCTACGCTACCTTGTCTGCGGTCGTGCTTTCGCGCGGGACGATTCACGCCGCCGGGCCGTATTTCTGCCCGAACGTCCGCATCAAGAGCCGGGCGGTTGCCACGAACATGCCGCCGCATGGAGCGTTTCGCGGTTTCGGCGCGCCGCAAAGCATCTTCGCGCTCGAACGTCACTTGAATAAAGTTGCTCAAAAAATCGGTTTCAGCCCGGAAGAGTTTCGCCGCCGCAACTTCATTCATGAAGGAGAGACGACGGCGACCAATCAGGTCATCCACGAAAAAGTTGACATGGAGGGATTGCTCAGTCGCGCCTTTGAGTTGACCGATTACGAGGCGAAGCAAAAACGGTTCGCGGAGTCGAATCAAAATTCGCGGCAGAAGAAGGGCATCGGGTTCGCCACGTTCATGCATGGCGCGGGCTTCACAGGCTCGGGTGAGAAATATCTGGAATCCGTCGTCGGCGCAGAAGCGACCAGCGAGGGGCGCGTGCGGATTCTTGCGGCCAGTACCGAGATAGGGCAGGGCACGAACACAGTCTTCGCACAGATTGCCGCCGAAGCTCTCAAACTCGATTACGATTCTATCGAAATCGCCAAGCCCGACACCGGCAACGTTCCCAATAGCGGCCCGACGGTCGCCTCGCGCACCACCATGATCGTCGGCAAGCTCGTCGAATCCGCCGTCCTCGGCTTGAAGCAAACGCTCATTATCAGCGGGTTGCTCAAGGAGAATTACACGCCAGAAGATTTTCAAGAGGCTTGCCGGAGATATATCGGACAGCACGGCGCGCTCAAATCTTTCAGTAAGTATAAAGCGCCGCCTGGAATCAACTGGGACGACGAGAAGTATGAGGGCGATGCCTACGGCGCTTTTGCCTGGGCTGTCTATGTGGCCGAAGTAACAGTTGACATGGTGACATACGAAGCGCGCGTTGACGATTTCGTCGCTTTGCAGGAAGTTGGGCGTGTGATTCATCCGGTGCTGGCCGCAGGACAGATTGAAGGCGGTGTGGCGCAAGGCATCGGGTACACGCTGTTTGAGAAGGTCGTCTGGCAGGATGGCCGCATGATTAATAACCAGATGACCAACTACATCATGCCGACGGCGGCAGACATTCCTCCCATTCGCGTCTTCTTTGAAGAAAATCCGTACACGTTTGGCCCTAGCGGAGCGAAAGGCATCGGCGAGTTGCCAATGGACGGGCCTGCGCCCGCTATCCTGAACGCCATCGAAAATGCGACGGGAATCAGCATCAATCACATTCCGCTCATGCCTGAATCGTTGATTGAAGTTCTGGGAGGTGAACGTGGCTGACGCTTCACCAAAAGTCGAGATCAATTGCACCGTGAACAACGAGCGCGTGACTCTTCACGCTTACCCGATGGCACGTCTGCTGGACGTGCTGCGAGAAGAGTTGCGATTGACTGGCACAAAGGAAGGTTGCGGCGAAGGCGAATGCGGAGCGTGCTCTGTGTTGATTGACGGCGTGTTGGTCAACAGTTGCCTCATCCCCGTCCTGCAAATCGAGGGAACGGAGATCAAGACCATCGAGGGCATTGCCAGCGGAGATCAGTTACACGCTGTCCAACAGGCTTTCATCAGTTGCGGAGGGGCGCAGTGCGGCATCTGTACGCCGGGCATGGTCATCGCCGCCGTCAACCTTCTGGAACGAACACCTAACCCGAGCCAGGCCGAGATTCGCACCGGGCTTGCAGGAAATCTCTGCCGCTGCACGGGCTACATCAAAATCTTTGAAGCAGTCGTCCAAGCCTGCCAGAGCGTGGAAGCGAAATCATGAGAGCTTATCTTCCAAGCTACGAGTTGAAAAAGCCCGGAGACTTAGCGGGCGCATTGAGGCTTCTGGCTGACGAGCCGGGCGTCTGGAAGCCTTTTGCCGGTGGAACGGATTTGATGGTGTTGTTTGAAGCTGGAAGACTCGCGCATAGGAAGTTCTTCAACATTTGGAATCTTGCAGAACTGCGTGGCATCAGCGTTACTGAGGAGTGCATCACGCTCGGCGCGCTCACGACCTACACAGAGGTGCAGGCAAGTGATGTTCTGCAAGAGGAATTCCCGATGCTCTGCCAGGCGGCGAGTGAAACGGGTGGACTGGCGATTCAAAATCGCGGCACGCTCGGCGGCAACATCGCCAACGCTTCGCCTGCGGGAGATTCGCCGCCCGCGCTGCTCGTTTACGATGCTCAGCTCGAACTCGTTTCAACTGAAGGCACGCGCTTTGTTCCATACAACGGTTTCCATACCGGCTATAAACAGATGTTGGTTCGCCCCGACGAGTTGATTAAGAGCATTCGCCTGCCGCGCACGCATCAGACTCGGCGACATTATTATCGCAAGATTGGCACGCGCAAAGCTCAGGCGATCTCTAAAATCTGTTTTGCTGGCATTGCAGAACTGGATGGTGAACGCATAAAAGACATTCGCATTGCGCTCGGCAGCGTTGCCCCGACAGTGGTTAGATGTTCCGGGACGGAAGATGTTTTAAGAGGTCAAAAGGTGAATGTGGATACCGTGAGCGCGGCGCGCGCAGAACTCGCCAGCGAGATTTCTCCGATAGACGATATTCGCTCGACCTCGAATTATCGCCTGCAAGTCGCCTTGAATGTTTTAGAAGATTTTCTAATGAAACTGTAACCATTGCGAATTGCGGATTGGAAAACGGGCGCGCTGTTTTCTTGAATCCACAATCCGAAATCTGCATTCCGCAATCGAACGCCATGCTTTCAACTGACTTCATCATACGCGGTTACAGGGTAGTCACGCCTGACGATATTGCTCCCGCGGCCATTCATGTCAGAGATGGAGTCATTGGCGAGGTTGGCGCTTACGATGAGATACCGGCGGACTGCGAGTTGATAGAGGTAGGAGAGGATTCTGTCTTGATGCCCGGTCTCGTGGACACGCACGTTCACATCAATGAGCCGGGGCGAACCGAGTGGGAAGGTTTTCAGTCTGCAACGCGGGCAGCGGCAGCGGGCGGCGTGACCACGATTGTCGAGATGCCGCTTAACAGCATTCCACCGACGAC
>JACCVS010000378.1 GCA_013698055.1 Acidobacteriota bacterium | reverse complement strand
ATGATCTCTCGGCGAGCATTAGCGATGAGCAGGTTACGGAGGCGGGAACGAAAAGCCTGTTCGCGCCTTCCGGCAACATGCTCGATTAATAGTAACATGCGATGCCATGATGATTCGAGTTCGTCAGCGAGTCTGGAAATCCGGCTGATGTCGTAGGGCACGGCAACATCCATGCAACCGGCGCGCGCAAACACCGCCAGATAACGAGCCGTCGCCAGATCAGGGCATGACATGCGATGCCGCCCGATCTTCAATTCAACCCCGAGCAACGTATGTTGTATCTCGACATCCGCCTTTTTCGCGGTCACGTGCAGTTGGTGTGAGCGAGTTCTAATGGTCAGGATGCGGTCACAATAGATGCGGGGCAGCCACAACTCGCCTAGACGCGCTTTGACTTCTTCGACCACTTGCGTGAGAGAAGACGGATGCGCTTCCGATTGTCTAGGCGCGGCGGATAAAACTATTCCATCGCCGGTCTTTGTCATGGCAATAGCGTTGATACCAGAAGTCCTTTATCGAGTGAGCTGCGCCGCGACAGGTTTTTTCTGAAAAGCGTCAATCACCCCGTTGGGAAATATTCCCAGGTAGAAGACACCGGCGACAGCGATGACGATAGCCAGTGCGAGGCTCGCAGGCACGCGCGGCGTCGCCCATTCCGTCGTGCGCTCGCGGAAGAACATCACGATAATCAGTCGCAGGTAATAGTAAGCGGAGATGGCCGTGTTCAGCACGGCGATGATGACCAGCACGTAAAACCCTGCATTGAGAGCCGCGCGAAAGACCATCACCTTGCCCATGAACCCGGCAGTCAGCGGCAGCCCGAGCAAGCTCAAAAGAAAAAGCGAGAGCGTAAAGGCAAGAGCGGGCGCGCGAAATCCGATCCCGTTGTAATCTTCGACTTCCGTGCGGCGGTCATTGTTGCGGGCAATCAAGGTGACGATGGCAAACGCGCCCAGATTCATCACCGCGTAGGTCAGCATGTAAAAAGCGACGGAAGCCAGCGCGTTATCTCTTTCCGTTCCCGTCGCCGCGCCTGCGGCGATGAATCCGACCAGGGCGTAACCCGCGTGCGCGATTGAAGAGTAGGCGAGCATCCGCTTGACGTTGTTCTGGACGATGGCGACGATGTTTCCGACAGACATCGTGACAATCGCCATCAACACGAGCGCGCTGACCCAGGCCGAGTTGGCCTGAGCCGAATATGAAGTCCCGGCGGCAGCGACAAACGGAAATCCGAAGATGAAGACACGGAGGAAAGAAGCGAACCCCGCTGCTTTGGGCCCGGCGGCCATAAAAGCCGTGACGGGTGTGGGCGCGCCTTCGTAAACGTCCGGCGTCCAGATATGGAAAGGCGCGGTGGCAACCTTAAAGCCGAAGCCGACGATCATCAGAGCTGCGCCCGCAAAAACCAGCGCGGGGTAGCGAGCGGTATCCATCCCCGCTGCTATCTGCGTGATATTCGTCGTCCCGATGCCGCCGTAAACCAGAGCGATACCGTAAAGCAGAAACGCGGAAGAGAACGAGCCGAGAATAAAATATTTGAGAGAGGACTCGTTCGAGCGCAAATCCGCGCGCCGGAATCCGCACATCACGTAAGTCGCGATGGAGAGGATTTCCAGGCCCAGGAAGATGATGACCAAATCGTTCCCTGAAGCCATCAGCATCATGCCGGCGGTGGCAAAAAGCAGCAAGGCGTGAAATTCGCCAGCCGGGAGTTTTTCGTTCTCCACCCAGATCATAGAGATCAGGATGGTCATCGCAGAGACGAGCAGAAAGATGAGCGTGAAGCTCAGGCGCAATTCGTCAATCACGATCATGCCGTTGAAATCGCCTGCGGGAACGCCCGTCCAATTCATCCACATGAGAACGGAGGCTACCCCTGCGCCAGCAAGCCCCGCGAGCGAGAGTCCGCCCGTTAACCAACGCTGGCTGGGACGCGCGAAAGCATCCAGCAGCATGACCAGCACGGCGACAACGCAGACGATTAACTCCGGCATAATC
>JACCVS010000357.1 GCA_013698055.1 Acidobacteriota bacterium | reverse complement strand
TGAGCGCGGGCTATTCTCTGCCGCGATTGTGCATTGATACGGGCAGGCGCGGCTTGTCCGGAATAGAGGGCTTGGGCGGCATTCCCGGAACTGTCGGCGGTGCACTCTGGATGAACGCGGGCGCTTATGGTCACGAGATCGGAAACGTGACGGAAATTGTGCGCGTGGCGCGCGAAGGTCGCGTTGTCGAAGTTCCCGGCCATGAGGTCAAGTGGGATTACCGGCACACGTCTTTTCGCGAAGGCGAGTTGCTGCTCGGCGCGACCCTGCGCCTTGAGCGCGACGATCCTGAAAAGATTGGAGCGCGGATGCTGGAAGCCAAGAACAAGCGCATGGCAACGCAGCCCCACGGCGCACGAAGCGCCGGATGCTTCTTTAAGAATCCGCCAGGAAGCGTCATCGGCACAGGAAAGATGATTGACGAGATGGGAATGAAAGGAGAGCGGCGCGGCGGCGCAATTGTCTCTCCCGTTCACGCCAATTTCATCGTGACGGATGGCGACAACGCGAAGGCCGCAGATGCGCTCGCGCTGGCCGAAGAGATCAGGGAGCGTTTCAGGCGCGAGAAGGGAATCGAGCTGGAGTACGAAGTTGAACTTTGGCGAGCGGGAAGTCAAAAGTCCAACGAGTCTAGCAAGTCTGGCGAGTCTGGCGAGTCTCTTGTTAATGAGACTGCTGAGACTCAAAGCTTTGACAACTCGACGAACTCGACAGGCTCGATAGAGTCAACAGACACGCCAGACTCGAAAGACTTATGAAAGAACAGGTCATCACACCAAGAGCAGGGAGAAGCGCCGTTGCTGGCAAGGGGCGGGCGGGCGAGATTCCGCAGCGGCCTACGCGACGCGGGCGCGGCTCGTCATCCAACTCGCGCGCAAAGGCGAGCGGCTGGCGCAAAGGCCTCGCTTACCTTCCATTGGCCGGAAAGCTTACGCTCGCCTTGATCGCAGGTATTCTTCTCTTCACAGGTTATCGCGCTGCGGCTTCGGCCTCTTTCTTCCAGGCGCGCAACGTAGACGTGAGCGGCACGTCGCGCGTCTCTTCGGACGAAGTCAAAGCGATTGTGCGTAACAATGTGGCGCAGACCGGTGTCTGGAACGCCGACCTTAATGCCATCAGCCGCGAATTAAAAAGAATCGCGTGGGTCAAAGAAGTTGCCGTCTCGCGCGTCTTGCCGGACGGTTTGCGCGTGCGCGTCACAGAGCGAGAGCCGCGCGCTGTTGTTAGAACAAGCGCCGGAAAGTTTGTCTGGGTTGACGAGGAGGCGGTCAGTCTCGGGGCTGCATCGCCCGCCGATCAGATTTTCATGCGTGGGTGGGATGAAGACGGAAATGAAACGGCGCGGGCGCAGAACCGCGAGCGCGTGCAAAAGTTTCTGTTGATGACGCGAGAGCTTGAAGCCAACGGCATCAGCCGTCGCGTCAGCGAAGTCAACCTTAACGATTTGCATGATGTGCGAGCGCAGTTGACGGGCGATGATGCGCAAATCGAGATTCAACTGGGGGGAGAAGATTTCGCCAACCGGCTCAAGTTCGCTCTGGGTGAATTAGACCGGCAACGCAACACGCCCATTGGTCCGTTCATCATTCACCTCAACGTCGCGCAGGGAATCGAAAAAGGCAATCACGTGACCATCGGCCTCAGCCCTGATGCCCCAAATTTTAGTAGCACCAGCAGCGATTCGAGCGGGCCGGAAATCGAGAGCGCGAAAGTCACTACGCGAAACGCCCCCAAGCCGCCAGCCGAAGGCCGAAAAGAGATAGCGAAAGAAAAAGAGAAAGTCGCGCGTAAAGATGAAGAGCGAGGGCGCAAGAAAGAGCAGGCCAGGAAAGATCAGGACAAGAAAGACAAGGATAAACGGGATACGGATAAGAAAGATAAAGCCTCTCGTGATGCGCGGGTAGAAAGCCGCCCACGCCGGGTTGGGTAAACAAAAGTTTGGAGTTCGAGGCTTCGAGTTAAGAGAAAACCCAGAACTCGTAACTCAGAACTGAATGGTTATGGCTAAACGCGCGGCACATACGGTTGGTCTCGACATCGGCACGAGCAAGGTGACTTGCATTGTCGGCGAGCCGAACGATAGTGGATTGCTGGACATCGTCGGCATCGGCGAAGCAGAGGCGCGCGGACTTCGCAAAGGTGTCATCGTCAACCCGGACGCGGCAGTCGAGTCAATCAAGCACGCCGTGGAAGCCGCGGAACGCATGAGCGGGCTGGATGCCGAAGAGGTCACGATCAATCTCGCCGGTTCACACATCACAGGCTTTAACGGGCAGGCGATTGTCGCCGTCGCTGGCCGTGACCGCGAGATTACGGCTGACGACGTGCGCCGCGCGATTGATTCGGCTTGCGCGCAGCCGCTTGCCGCCGGGCGCGAGATTGTTGACCGCCTGCCGCAGGAGTTCATTGTTGACGATCAGGACGGAATCAATGATCCCGTCGGGATGATCGGCGCGCGCCTCGCCGTCAAAGTTCACGTTGTCACGAGTCCCGTGACTGCACGGCAGAACGCCATCAACGCCGTCAATCGTTCGGGACTCGTCGTCGCCGACATGGTGCTTGAACAACTGGCTGCTGCCGAAGCGTCTTTGACTGACGATGATAAAGAGTTTGGAGCCGCGCTCGTGGATATCGGGGCTGAAACGACGGGACTTGTTATTTATCAACGCGGCGCGGTGCAGCACACGGCTGTGTTTGCTTTGGGCGGCTCGCATTTCACCAACGACATCGCTTTCGGCTTGCGCACGCCGATCCCTGAAGCCGAGAAGATTAAGCGCACCTTCGGCAGCGCATACAGCGCTTCCTTGAATGAAATGGAACGCGGAGAGTTGGTTGAAGTGCCTTCGGTGGGTGGGCGCGCGCCGCGCCAGCTCTCTCGCCAGATTCTCTGCGATATTTTGCAGCCACGCGCCGAAGAAGTCTTGATGCATGTCGCCGACGAGATCAGAGAGTCCGGGTGGGAAAGACAACTGTCGAGTGGTGTTGTGCTGACGGGCGGAGGCGCGCTCCTGAGCGGGATGTCTGAAATCGCCGAGCAGGTTTTTGATGCTCCGGTTCGCATCGGCTACCCGGAAAGAGATCGTTTCGGCGGTCTGATCGAAGATATCCAAAGCCCTGTCTGGGCTGCCGCCGCCGGTTTATCTCTGGTGACGCAACGCGCGCAAAGTGCGGATGCACGCAACGGAGTGGGCAAGCGCGGCTCGACAGGTCGCCTGACACATTTTGTTTCAAAGTTTCGCAATCGTTTTAGTGGCATTTTCTGACAAGTTGTTGTATGCTGCCGCGCCAGCCGGCACAAGATGTAGTCCGCAATATTTAGTTGCCCCCGGCGCGCACAGCCCAATATAACCGTATTATGTGCTTCGGAGCCTCGCACAGGACTACCGAGAGAGAGAGGAACGCGAATGATGACACCGGACCGTCAACCGGGCAGCGGCATTAATATTTTTATAGATGATGACCCACCCATTACGGGAGCGCGCATTAAAGTAATTGGCGTCGGCGGCGGAGGCGGCAATGCTGTCAACCGCATGATCGAAGCGGGCATAGAAGGCATTGAATTCCTTGTTGCCAATACAGACCTGCAAGCCTTGAAACGCTCGGGAGCGCCAATCAAGATTCAGCTTGGCGGCAAGTTGACCAAAGGTCTTGGCGCAGGCGCAGACCCCGGCATCGGGCGCAACGCCGCGCTCGAAGATACGGAGAAGATCATCGAAGTGCTGGAAGGCGCTGACATGGTCTTCGTGACTACCGGGTTGGGAGGCGGCACGGGCACGGGCGCGGCTCCGATCATCGCGAGTCTGGCGACGGAACTGAACGCGCTGACGGTCGCAGTCGTGACCAAGCCTTTTCATTTTGAAGGCCGTCGCCGAATGCAGCAGGCCGAAGAAGGTCTAAGGGAGTTGCGCGAATGCGTTGACACCGTCATCACGATTCCGAACGAGCGCTTGTTACATACCGTCGAGCGCGGCGTGTCCCTCGCGGATTCGTTCAAGGTCGCTGACGATGTTTTGCGCCAGGCCGTGCAGGGTATCTCGGATTTGATCACCGTGCCGGGGCTCATCAATCTGGATTTCGCCGACGTGAAATCTATTATGGCGGGAATGGGCCTCGCTCTGATGGGCGTAGGGCGTGCTTCCGGCGAGAATCGTGCGATGGAAGCCACGCAGCAGGCCATCTCCAGCCCGCTGCTCGAAGAAGCCACCATTGAAGGCGCGAAGGGCGTGCTTATCAACATCACGGGCGGGCCTGACCTGACGCTCTACGAAGTCAATGAAGCATCTTCGATCATCCGTGAGGCGGCAGACCCTGATGCCAACATCATCTTCGGCGCAGTGATTGACGACACGATGCGTGACGAGATGAAGATTACGGTCATTGCCACGGGCTTTGACAAGGAATCAGCGGACTCCGGCAAGATAGCCGCGAGCGCGGGCGCGTCCGGGAATCCTCCGCGCTACACGCGCACGCCCGGCGACGACCTCCAACGCCCGACTGTCAATCCGAATCGCACGGACGATCTGGACGTGCCGACTTTCATCCGCAAGAAAGCAGACTAAAAACAGAAGGCAGTAGGCACAAGGCAGAAGGCAGTCAAGACGGAGTGAAATTTTTGACTGCCTTCTGCCTACTGTTTTCTGCCTTCTGTTCTTTGAGCCTTGAAGTTTGCACTCTCGTCGTGTAGCATGTCGGACAATTCCTTGAAGGAAATTCTATTAGGGTAAATCGTCTACATCTCTCCTCAGATTGGCCGCAGTCTGTGAGAGTTGTAATTGATTGGTCGTGCCGTCCAGACGTATCCAGTATTCGGATGCGTGGCACGGCGGTCATATCTTATTTCCTCTTAATAATGGTGGAGGTTGGAAAGTCACAGTGAACCGCAAACTCATACGAACAACGCTGGCAGAAGTGAAAAGCAAGGGACGGGAAGTCCCGCCACAAAGAGAGCGCGTCAACAACGGTGGTGGCAGCTCAGCGCCGCGCTCAGGAGGTGATGGCGAGCGTGCCCCGCAACGTCCCGCACAGCAATCTTCTTCGCCTTCCGTGCAGGTGCGTAAGCGCCTTCCCCCTCCGATGGAAACCAACGCAGAAATCTTCTACTACAAGAAACAGATTGACGCGCATACCCTAATGGTCATCGTGTTGCTGGATGGCGAGGAGATTGAAGGAACTATCGAGTGGTATGACAGGGCTGCGCTGAAGGTCAATCGCAAGTCTGCGCCGAACCTGCTCCTGCTCAAACACCACATTAAGTACATGTTCAAGGCCGACGAGCGCGAAGAAGCTGAATGAGCGCATCAAGCGTTTCATCTCAATTGCAAATCGCTCATCCCGGCTGAAGCTTCTCGCGCCCTCCTCATCCGTCGCGTCCGGTTATGACAGAGACGTTGCACAATTCATCTCAAGCTCCGCATCCTCGCCGGGATTCCCGGCTGCCGTTGCCGCGCATCGGCATTACGATGGGCGACCCGGCAGGCATCGGCCCCGAAGTCGTCCTCAAGGCGGTCGCGGAAGAAGAAGTGCGGCGCGTTTGTGTTCCAGTCATCATCGGCGACGCGCAACTTCTGGCGCACACCGCCCGCACGCTCGATTTGCAATGCGGCTATGACATCGTGCGCTACGACGAGCGGCTGCCAGAGCAAATCAGCGATCCTGTCATCTTCCATCTTGATAACGTTGGCGGCTACATCGAGCCAGGCGTTGAATCCGGTGCCGCAGGCAAGGCTGCTGCCGGTTATATCGAAGCTGCCGTTCAGTTGTGCGCTTCCGGCGCGGTAGACGCGATAACGACCGCGCCGATTAACAAGCGCGCCCTCTTCTTGGGCGGATACAGCTTTCCGGGGCACACGGAATTTCTCGCGCATCTGACGAGCACGGAAGAGTACGCGATGGCTTTCGTCGCCTCCAATCTCCGCATCGTGTTGCTGTCAACGCACGTTCCGCTCGCGGAAGCGATCAGGATGGTCGAGCGCGACCGCATCGTTCGCGTCACCAAACTGGCGCATCGCGAGTTGAAACGCTGGGGAATCGAGCGTCCGCGCATCGCCGTCGCTGCTTTGAACCCGCACGGCGCGGAAGGCGGTCTTTTCGGCGTCGAAGAGGCTTCGGAGATAATGCCGGCGGTAGAAGAATGTCAGGGGCAAGACGAAATGGACGTGCGCGGGCCATATTCAGCGGACACGGTTTTCCTGCGTGCCTCGCGCGGCGAGTTTGATGCAGTCATTGCGTGTTATCATGACCAGGCGATGATCCCTGTCAAATGCCTGTCGTTTGGCGAGGCAGTCAACGTCACGATGGGCTTGCCGTTCATTCGTACTTCCGTAGATCACGGCACGGCCTTTGACATCGCGGGCAAAGGACTCGCGGAACATTCAAGTATGCTGGCGGCAATTACTCTGGCGGCAGAGTTATCATCAATGGCAGATGAATCAGGCAGAGCCGTAGAGGCCTGAAATTAGGAGAAAGATTTGAGCGATCCCACCCAGAATCCTCAACCCTCGCGTCGCATCCTCGTGGCCGATGACGATCCGGCCATCCTGAGACTCGTGACCGCCATCGTCGAAAAAGAAGGCTACAGGGTTGTGCCCGCGCGCGATGGGCGCGAGGCTTACAAGCTGTTGCAAGCGGATGCGGATTTCGTCGCGGGCATCTTTGATGTGGTGATGCCGCACATTCAGGGGCCGGAGCTTGTGCGCTACATGAAGACGGAAAAAAGGTTGATGAAGATTCCCGTGATGATGATGACCGCCGAGCAGAACCCCAAGCTCTCTTCCGACAGCTTCTCTGCCGGAGCGGTCGTCTTTTTGCCAAAGCCGTTCACAACGGCGCAACTACAAATCATGCTGCGGATGCTGATCGCTAAAAGCGCATCATAATCGCGCGCACTTTGTGATAAACCATCAACCAGAGATAGGCGATGAATAAACGAATGCAACGCATAGCTTCAGCGTTTGGTCTAACGGCAATCTGCCTCCTTCTGGCTCTCGCCTACGGGCAGGCGGCGGCAGATGATTTGAGTCCGAATCAGGCGCGCAAGTTGATCGCGAATCTGGCGGGCATCCAGCTGCCTTCGGACGCGGTGCGTGTCAGGGAAGTCTCGATGTTGGGTTCATCTGCGACCGTTGTAGCGCAGGTCGAAACGGCTTTCCGTTTCGTCAAAAATGGAGAAGGAAAGTGGCGCGTGGCGGAGATCAGGACAGGTGATAACCGCTGGGAAGACATAGATATGCTGGTGCGCGCCGTTAATACCGAAAAGGCCGAGCGGGCGCGGGCTGAGCTTGAGACGCTGGCGACGGCATTAGAATCCTTTCGACGCGAGCGCGGATTTTATGTTGTAGCAAAAAGCGAGGGCGCGCTCGAAGACCATCTCAACCCCCGCTATCTTGCGCGCGTCATTCGCGTTGACCCCTGGCACAAACCCTACCTCTACGAAGGCACGCAGGCGTCCTTTATCTTGCGCTCAGCCGGAGCAGACGGCAAAGAAAACACGCCGGACGATGTGATAAGGCAGAATCCAGAATCCAGAAGTCAGAATCCAGAATAAAAGAAAGCGGGTTTCAGCCTTTCATTCTGGATTCTGGATTCTGACTCCTGAATACTGCCTTCAGTGTTTTTTCTTGACGCTAACCGCGTCGGGTGTTAGGTTTCAAAGTGTGGCTTCTGGGTGAAAGCTGCCGGAAGCTACAGCCACATGCCCCGCGCCATTTAGATCGAAAGAGCAAGTCCCGCTGATGATG
>JACCVS010000288.1 GCA_013698055.1 Acidobacteriota bacterium | reverse complement strand
GCGAATCGGGCGAAAATTCGATACGGAAAAAACTAATCTGCCCGTCGCCAGCGCCTTTGGTTCGCGCCAGCCATGAGAGGTATTCAAACCATGACAACTGATAAAATTCTTTCTTCTCCCAGACTTTCTTGCCCGTCTTAGTATCTAAAATATTGACGGTCGTTGAAGTATCAACACAGGCGAGATAATTTCCGTCGGGCGAGAGCTTAGACTCCCAGCAATCGCGCCTGAGAACCAACTCGCGCACTTCCATTGGCTTTCTCTCGGCGACGCTCCATTTTTCATAACGCAAATTTTCGGTCGTGAAGACGACCGCTTTTCCGTCCGGCGTGAAGGTAGCTTCGTTGGCATTGTCTGCGGGGATTTGAAATAGCACTTGCAAGGGATCGCGCTCGATGAGCGTGATGGCAAAATCATCCTGCGCCAGCAGGAGTTTTCCGTCCTGACTAAAGCTGAAATGCGAAACGTCGCTGCGGAGTTTCGGCGCAAGCTCTTTTTTCCAGAGCAGGCCGGGCAATTCTTCTTTACGTCCCGCCTCGCGGAAAAAAACGACTTCAGCCTGCCACTTAGAAAAGTTTTCCGTCGCTTTCGCGACGCGTCCCTCACGGCACGCTGGCGACAGTTGTTCCGTGGCGCGAATCATCTCGCGCAAGCGTTTCTGTTCGGGGCGTGTGTTGCCGAAGAGATCGGAAAACCAGTTGCCGGTTTTGCCTTCGTTTTCCGTCAGGCGATCAAAAAACGAGGAGAAAGATGCCGGGTCGTAGCCCCCGGCGACCATCGCAAAAATCCCTATCTTGTCGGCTTCGAGCTGCTGCTCGTTTTCGTGGCCGCGACTTCTGGAAATGCGTTTGGTTCTCGCACGCTCAATCAGCAGGTTGTACTTTTCGTTGATATCCCTGCGATCAGTGAGGGCTGTGATGCCCAGAATTTTTCTGAGCGATTCGGAGATATCCGTCGCCCCGTGCCGCACCACAGCGTGCCCTAACTCGTGCGCGATGACACCGGCCAGTTCGTCTTCGCTGTTGACGAACGCGATGAGTTTTCGAGAAAGAACGACGTGACCGCCGGGGAGGTTAAAGGCGTTGGCATCGTTGATATCAACGAGATGAAACTGAAACTTCAAGCCCGTTGGCGGCAAATGTTTGATGAGTCTTTCACCGATTTCGCGAACGTAAGCCAACAGTTTTTCGTCACGAACAAAACGCATCTCGCCGGCTATGTCTTGAATTGTCAGCTCGCCGAAAATCATTTCCTGTTCGGGAGAAAACAGATTTGCCGATTTCGCGTTGGCCACGATGGCTGGGGGCGCGCAGGTTTGCGCTTTGCTCAAAGAACAAAAAACGGATGCGCACAGAGCGAGGGCGAAAATTATTTTCCTGGGCATATAGAGACTCCTAGTTGTGAGAGCAGACCCTCTAAGCTGTTATTTGAAAAGTGGCAATCGGCAAAAAGTCGGGTGAAGGTTGGGTCTGTCGGAACAAGCTGATCTGACCGATGGCCGATGGGAGAATACCAAAAACCGACTGATTTTGGCGAGCGCGGAAGGCGGCAAATTCTTTCACAGATTCCCTTTTATTCTGACTCCTACTTTACGACAATTTCGCCTGACCTTTGCACTTTTCTACTTCGGCGCTCCTGTTCTCCGGCAGCAGACTTTTCAGGTTCGCATCATCGCGCGCCGCATCGTCCGCGTGTGGCCTGACTTCGTAGATCGTGTCAGAGATGCGGCGAAAGCGAAAGCGCGATTCCAATTCGACGAGATCGCGCGTCTCTGTCTCCTGCCAGCCGCACGGATGCCAGAAGCGTGGGTCTGCATCAATGATGACGCGGCGATTCTCATTCAGGTATTTTTCGATTGTGGAAGCCAGCTCGACGCCGGGCCAGCCGCTTCCTGTTCCGATTACGCCCCAGCGTCCAGCGCCTATCTCGCGCCAGTAGGTGACGGCGATTGATTGCGCGCCGGAAATCATCACCGCATCCGGCGGCACAAGCGCGAGGCGCGCGCGGTAATCTTTCATCGCGGCGTGCTGCGCTATGGATTTATCTCTCGAAGGTTTCAGGTAAAAGCCGAGAATGACACTGATGAAGGCTAGACCCACGATGAGACTGACGAATGCGCGGCGCGTGCTTTTCATCTTCATCGTCTGCGAGCGCATGAGGTAGGCCGCGACCAGAGGAGCGAGAGCCGGAAGGCCGGTCAGAAAATAACGCCAGTTAATTGTCGTGCTGTAATTGAGAAGCAACAGCAGCGTGGCGAGGAATCCGACACAGGCTAAAACAAGTGACGGAGAAAATTTATTCGCGCGCCACTCTTTGAAAGCCGCGACGGGCAGAGCCACACAGACAAGCGGCGCGGCGAAAAAGAAAAAAACTAAAAACGCGAGTGTGTTTCGTAGAGCGAGTGGATGCCTCATGGCTTCAACGCGCATAGATTCGCGCCAGCCGTACCATGCCGCGCGATAGCCTTCAAAATCCGACCAGAACAAGTAGGCGAAGGGGCCGAGCGCGACGAGGAGAAAGACAACAACGCAGAGCGCGACGCGACCAATTTCGCGGCGAC
>JACCVS010000284.1 GCA_013698055.1 Acidobacteriota bacterium | reverse complement strand
CACCTGCTGGACAAAAATGTTCCCGCCGAATCGAACGCCCTCGGCGCGCATGGCTATCGCCGCGTCGTCGAATACCTCAAGGGATTGCGCGATTTGGAAAGCGCCATCGAACAGACCAAGCTCGACGTGCGCCATTACAGCAAGCGGCAGTTGACATGGTTTCGCCGTGAGCCTGATGTCGAGTGGATTGAAGGCTTCGGACACGAATCAATCGTCCGGGAGCGCGTTTTAAGCCGCATCAAACCTTTAATTCAGGAACACCGCTAAGGAAATTCTTTCCCGCCGAACTCTTCTTCCTTGTCACTCGTATAAGCGTGGTGTAATCTGGACTCACAACACCTCTTTTATTTTTTTTCGCTTAACCGGAGATAGTGGTGGACTCAAAGGCTACTCCCCAGAATATTCAGGACGCTTTTCTCAATACTGCGCGCCGTGAGCGGAGCACGGTGACGATCTACTTGCTGCACGGGGCGAAATTGACCGGGCGCATCAGGAGTTTTGACAAGTTTTCGGTGCTGCTGGAGACGAATTCACAGGAGCAGTTAATTTTCAAGCACGCTATCTCAACTATCTCGCACACAAGGCGCGCGAGCGGCGAGTTGCAACGTCCCCCGCAAAATCCGAACGCGGCGCACGGTGAAGCGACCGCCGAGAATGCTGACTCTTCCGGTTCCTGAAGCTCTGACAATCCCACAACCATTAGGAAACAAAGAATTCATTGGGCGGCGCTTTTATCACTTTTGAAGGTATTGACGGGTGCGGGAAATCCACGCAGCTACGCCTTCTCGCCAGCGAATTACGGATGCGCGGCCATGAAGTCGTGTCAACGCGCGAGCCGGGCGGCACGCCTCTTGGCCAGCGGATTCGCAATATTCTGCTTGATCCGCAGATAGAGGTTGATCCGCTCGCAGAACTGCTGCTTTTCGCCGCTGACCGCGCGCAGCATGTCCGCACGCTGCTCCGCCCGGCAATCGAATCGGGCAATATTGTGCTTTCGGATCGTTACGCTGACGCAACTGCTGCCTATCAGGGCGCTGGCCGCAGCTTCACAACTGAGATGATTGCCGAAGTTATCCACCTCGCAACCAGTGGCCTCAAGCCGGATTTGACACTCATCTTTGATCTCCCAGTCGCGGAATGTCTCGCTCGCACCCGCCGGAGGACAGAGACTGACAGGCAAACAGACCGGCTCGACGCCGAAGACGCGGCTTTTCACGCCCGCGTCCGCGACGCATACTTAAAGCTCGCTGCCCAAGAGCCTGACCGCGTCCGCGTCATCAGCGCCTGCGGCTCAATTAACGAAACCCACGACCGTGTGCTGGAAGTCGTGACACCTTTCTTGAAATCCAAAGACCAAAGTCCAAAGTCCAAAGTCGGGTAGAAGACTACGGACATTGGACATTGAACTTTGGATTTTGGACTTTCATGTTCGATACTCTCGCAGGAAATCAGCGTGTCAAAGAGATTTTGCGGCGGATGCTGAAGGAGAGGCGTGTGCCGGGGGCCCTGCTGTTCGCGGGCGAGGGGGGAATCGGCAAAAAGTTGTTCGCGCTTGAATTGGCGAAAGCATTGAATTGCCGGACGCCTAAAGGCGTGGAAGCCTGCGACCGCTGTCCTGCGTGTGTTCGCATTTCGCGGTCGAGCTTTCCCGAATATTCTGATGATAAGGAAAACAGAGAGAAGATTGTTTGGAGCGAGCACCCGGACGTTGCCCTGGCTCGTCCATACAACCGCGTTCTGAGAATTCACTTGATGCGCGAAATCGAGCGCGAAGCGAATTCCCGCCCCTTTGAAGGAAAAGCACGCATCTTCATCATCGAAGAAGCGAACAAATTGAACGACGCTTCGTCCAATGCCCTGTTGAAGACGCTTGAAGAGCCGCCTAAAACTTCGCATCTCATCATGATTACCGCGCGCGCCGCATCGCTATTGCCGACGATTCGCTCACGCTGCCAGACAATTCGCTTCTCGCCGCTCTTGCCTGCGGAAATCGAAGCACACCTTCTGAGCCGAAAACAGGTTTCCCCGGCAGATGCTCGCCTGCTCGCCTACATCGCGCGCGGCAGCATCGGGCGCGCTCTCGTGACTGACCTTGAAAGTTATCGCCATCAACGCGAAGCGATGATGGAGGTAGTCACCGCACTCTCTTTGACGAATGATCGCGCGCGCCTGCTGCGAGCGTCCGAAGAGATGAACGATGCGAAGCATAAGGATGAATACGAGCCGCGCCTCGATCTTCTGGCAACGCTCATCCACGATGTCTGGGTTCTTTCGCTCGGCGCACCTGACGAGCAGATCATCAATCAAGACATGCGCCCGCAAATCTCCAAAATAGTTTCGGGCATTGATAGTCATCGTCCGGCGCGCTGGCTCTCTCAGCTTGAGCAGCATCGTCGCGGGTTGGACGTGAACATCAATCGCAAGATAGCCACCGACTCACTGTTTCTGACAATGGCCGAAACTTGGTAGTCTTTCTTTACGTGAATATGTACAGGACGAAATTTTACAAAGCGAAGTTTGCTGGTCGCTCTTAAAATCAGGGAGAGAAAATAATGGCAAAAACGATTCTGGTGGTGGACGATGACCCTGAGATACAGGATTTAGTCAGCTTCGCGCTCAGGAATGAGGGATACGAGGTACGCTCAGCGAAAGATGCGTTCGAGGGACTGGATATAATTGCGAATGAGAAGATTGACCTTGTACTACTGGACGTGATGATGCCGGAGATGGATGGTCTTGAAATGCTCTCGCGCTTGCGTGCATATAATAAAGATTTGCGCGTGATCGTGATGACGGCTCTCTCAGCGCCCGAAGCCGGTTTGAGCGC
>JACCVS010000283.1 GCA_013698055.1 Acidobacteriota bacterium | reverse complement strand
TCTTTTGCACCGTTAGTTTCAATGCGCCAGGTGTTCTTATCAGTCTTCTGCCAGCGCAGCGCGCCGCCCTGCGCGTCCGCAGCGGCGAAGTCCTGCACGTGACGCCCAAACTCGCGGATGAGATAAGAGCCTGGTGCCCACACCGGCATGACGAGATTCACTTGTGCCGGAAGCCGCGATGCTCGCAGGCGCATCTCGACTTCCAGCAGGTGCGTGTGCGGCTTCGACATCGAAACGGTGAAACTGATTTCAGGCTGCGCACCCGCGCGAGCTTCCTGCGCGGCAACACCCGAAGCAAATAGAAACAGGACAGCGATAAAGAGACTAATAGTGCGAGAGCTAACAAGTCGTATCATGAATTATCCTTGCCATTGAATTTCCCTGTAGTCTTCTGATGAACATCTTACTAAATGAAAGACTCAGGAGCTAGAATCTTGGAGACTGAAGAAAGAAAAATCTGTCCAAACGCGGGAGAAGGGTAAATGATAAATGGTAAATAGGAATACCTGCGTTTCTCCATTCACCATTTACCAGTTACTATTCACCAACTAAGATGTTTGCATCCACATTAACCCGGTAGAGATCGAAAGGTTACATTCATGTTTAGAAAACTGATGGCGACTACGCCGACGTGGGTTCCTTTACCGCTGCGCCTGACGATGGGACTTTTGTTTGCCCTGCATGGCGCGGAGAAAGTGTTCGGCATTCGCGGAGGCATGGGGCTTTCCGCCTGGATGGCGACCGAAAAAGCTGCATCAGGGCTGCGCCCCGCGTGGCTCTGGCTCGGCGCAGCAGCATTGTTTGAACTGATTGGCGGCATCCTGATCGTCATCGGATTCATGACGCGGTTAGGCTCCCTGCTCGTCATCCCGATTATGCTCGTCGCCATTTACAGCGTATTAACCGGCGGCGATGCCGACCCAATCCCCCTCCAGCTCATCGGTTATCCACTGGTAATGCTCGGCTCGGCCATCGCTCTCTTTATCACGGGTGGCGGTCGCGCTTCCGTAGATGCATCCCTGGCAAAGTCGCGCCGATGGAGATAAAACAGTGACAAGTGACGAGTGACGAGTGACAAGTTAAATGCTTGTTCTTACTCGTCACTCGTCACTTGTCACTTGTCACTGTCTTATGAAACGCTCTCCGCTTTTCGTTATCTTCATTACGGTCTTCATTGACCTGATCGGGTTTGGCCTCGTCATTCCGGTGCTGCCGTTCTATGTCGAGGGGACAGAGTTTAATGCCAGCCCGAGCACGGTGGGACTTCTCTTCGCTTCCTATTCGATCATGCAGATGATCTTCACTCCTATCTTAGGCAGGCTCTCGGACAGGTATGGCAGGCGGCCTATATTGCTCGTCAGTTTGATCGGCACAGGCGTCGGTTTTCTGATTATCGGTTTCGCGACGACACTGTGGATGCTCTTTGCGGGAAGGATTATTGACGGCATCTCAGGTGGCAATATCTCGACGGCGCAGGCTTACATCGCGGATGTGACGACGCCGGAGAATCGCGCGAAGGGGATGGGCTTGATTGGCGCAGCGTTCGGACTGGGCTTCGTTTTCGGCCCGGCCATCGGCGGAATCTTAAGCCGCTGGGGAAATCATGTGCCTTTTCTGTTTGCCGCCGGACTCGCTTTCAGTAATGCAATACTTCTTTACTTTGTCCTGCCGGAAACGGTGACACCGGATCATCCCGCGCGAGCTTCCGCTGCAACAGATCGCTGGAAACAACTGGGACAAGCGCTCAGGCAATCAAGGCTCGCCTTCATTCTCCTGATCTATTTCCTGTTCGTCGTCGCTTTCTCGATCATGACAACCACGTTCGGGTTGTTCACGATGTATCGCTTCGGATATGACGCGCATGACACGGGCTGGCTCTTCGTCTTCGTCGGGATCATCGGGGCGGTCATTCAGGGCGGCCTGATCGGATGGCTGGTAAAAACTTTCGGTGAGTTGCCGCTGGTGGTCGTGGGCGCTCTGCTGTTTGCCGGTAGTCTCATTGCCATTCCGTTCACGGGCCCGCAGACAGGCTTATTGACGCTCCTTTTAGTTGGCGGAACTTTCGCGCTCGGCAACTCGCTTTCGACTCCTGCTTTGACGGGACTGGCATCAAAGAGCGTCGGTCGCGGCGAGCAGGGCGGAGTGCTAGGCATCACACAATCGGTCGCGAGTCTGTCACGCACAGTTGGCCCGCTCATTGCCGCCGCTTTAATTGCGAGCGCGCCGACGCTCGGCTACGATCAGAAAATGCATGAGATGAGCGATCACAGCTTGCGTGTCACGTTCTGGGCTGCCGCTGGAATCATGTTCGCCGCCTTCCTGTTCGCAGTTTATTTTGCGCGCAGCTACGCGACTGACTACGAAATGAGCAGCCGCATCTCAGAGCCGGTTGAGAGCTGAGAACTTGTTCTTGTGATTACTTTTCTTCTGACTCCTGATTCCTGACTTCTGTTTTTATGCGCCCTGTTGCCAAGTCACTGCAAGAATATAGCCGCGGCATCATTGGCGGATTGTTGTTCAGTTTGCCGCTGCTCTACACGATGGAAGTCTGGTGGGCTGGCTTCAGCACGCATCCGCTTCACCTGATCTTTTATGTGCTGGCGACTTTCGCGCTGCTCCTGGGCTATAACTTTTACGCAGGACTGCGGCACGACGCGAACTGGATGGAAGTGGTGATAGATTCCGTCGAAGAGATGGGACTGGGATTATT
>JACCVS010000281.1 GCA_013698055.1 Acidobacteriota bacterium | reverse complement strand
AGACTGTGGCATTGTCGCCCAAGGCCGCCGCTCATCTGGGCGTGCGCAGCGGCGTCTTGGTGGTCTTCGTTGATCCTGAGAGCGCGGCTGCCCGCGCCGGGATTCGAGTTTTCGATGTCATCGAATCGGTGGAGGGCAAGCCGCTGGGGCGGACTTCATGGCCTGCTGCGATTCCAGTAGGCACGCCGCAACAGCTTCTGCTCGGCATCGTCCGCGATCGCCGGAAAGTCGAAGTCACGATTCAACAGAAAGATTCCCACAAAAAATAACTTGATAAGTGTAAGGTTGCCCCTGCCCGTCGCTGGCACGACTACATGAGCAGGGACATGCACCTGCGCCTACAATTTGGTCGGCACGCACCAATCTGTGCTAATCTAATCCCCATCCGAAAGCTCGTTTATCTCTTCTCCCGGCAGGAAGATTGCGCCTGACTCTATGCTGCATGATGCCGTCACGCTTTATCACGATCTGTTGACGAAGGATGATCTCACTCAATCTTCGCGCTCCATGCTCGACGAGGGCTTAGAGCGTTCGCGGCTCATCTTCGGTGGTCGCCGATTATCGCCCTACCTGCGCCCGCACTTCGTCACCGAAACGGACTTTGCGCGCATCACGCGCATCTGCGAAACCATCTGGGGAGCGATTCAAAAAGTCAAAGACGCGGCGGTCGAAGACGGATCCCTGCTCGATGAGTTGGGAATAACAGAGACGGAAAAAGAACTCGTCGCCATTGATCCGGGCTATGCTGAAGTCTCTCCGACGGCGCGCCTTGATTCATTTCTGACCGATGATGCTTATAGCTTCGTTGAATTGAACGGCGAAAGCCCCGCCGGTATCGCTTACGTTGACGCGGCTTTCGACATCTTCTCCGAATTGCCGGTGATGCGCCGCTTCGCCGAGACTTACAATGTGCGCCCGCTCTACGGTCGCCGCTTGTTGCTGGACGTGCTGCTTCGCGCGCATGAGGAATACCTCGGAGGGCGTAAGCCCGCAAGCGCGCCGCGCATTGCCATCGTTGATCTCAAAGACAGGCCGACGCAGAAAGAGTTCGAGCTGTTCAAAGACTTCTTTGAAGCGGAAGGCCATCCGGCAATCATCTGTTCGCCGGAAGAGCTTGAATTCAAGGAGAATCGCCTGCGCGCCGGGGATTTCGAGATTGACATCGTTTACAAGCGGCTCCTGGTTAACGAGTATCTGCCGGTGATGAAGGAAAGCCCTGCGCTGTTGGACGCCTACCGCGCTGGCGCAATCTGCATGGTTAACAGCTTCCGCTCCAAGCTGGTTCACAAGAAAGCCTTATTCGCTATTCTGACCGACGAGCGTCATACGCGTTTGTTCACTGACATGGAGCGCGAAGCGATTCGCGCGCACGTTCCCTGGACGCGCCACGTGCGCGCGGAAAAGAGCGAACATTACGGTGAGCCGATTGATCTGCTCGAATTCATCTCGAAGACGCGCGACCGTTTGGTGCTTAAACCGAACGACGATTACGGCGGGCATGGAATCCACATTGGATGGAACACAGACGAAATCTCTTGGGACGAGGCGTTGCGAAGCGCGCTCGCAAACGGCGACTATCTCATTCAGGAGCGCGTGCCGACGGCGCGTGAAGTTTTCCCGGCCCTGCTGGATGACGGCTCTGTCGAGTTTACCGAGCAACTGGTTGATCTAGACCCGCTGCTTTTCTACGGCAAAGTCGGTTCAGCCTTTACACGGCTTTCATCCACAGAGCTTGCCAACGTGTCTTCGGGCGGCGGCATGGTTCCGACATTTATCATTGGCAAAAAGTAGGGATGAAGGGATGACGGCGGAGGGATGAAAGTAGAGAAAGCAGAAGGCGGAAGGCAGAAGGCGGAAAATATCTCGCTTGCTCTGCCTACTGCCTACTGCTTTCTGCCTTCATTCTTTTATTTCGTCCCTCATCCCTCCGCCCTTATCCCTGCTACAATAGTCGTGCTTGGACAATTTCGAGAAGAGGCGAGGAGTCCCCGGCGTGGTTGATGAATTTGGCGATAAAGAGCAGCTTCGGCAAGATGAGCGGCGTCAGCATGATCGCTCGCGGCGCATTGTTGATGTCTTTTTCGACGGCACGGACGCGACCGGCGTGGCGAGCACGAAAGACATCAGTCTGGGCGGTCTCTACATGAATACGCAGACGGTTATTCCCGAAGGCTCTGTGCTGTTGCTACGCATCCCCTTAAGTGATGGTCAGCAAGTCGTGATTAACGCCGAAGTCATGTACAGCAATCCGGGATTCGGCATCGGCGTGCGTTTTCAGGGATTGACAGAGAGTGACCGGGCTTTGATGGAACGTGAACTGCCCAAGCCATGATCGAAGCGCGGCCTATCGAAGAGCCTGCGCTTGCCTGGAGCAACCTCTCTGAGACTACCCGCGCGGCGCTCACGCGCAAGCTCGAAGGATTATACGGCGGAGGGGGCGATGAAGCGATTTTCGATCAGCTATCCGTTGATAAGCAACAAGCGCTTTTGATTTTCTTGCGGCGATTTCTCAGCCTCGAATTGTGGGACGCCGTGCGGCGCATCGAAAATCTCTACGGTGAGGGCGGGGTCGGAATGAGCTTCAGCGCATGGCCGTACTTGAAGTCCATGCTCGACAGACGCACCGGCTTTACGACTTTGTTCGCCCGACACCACAACACGACCAGAGGTTTTATCGAGCGAGGGACGAGGCGGGCTTCGCTTCATATTCTTTACAATGACGCTGGGGCGCGCAGTCACTGGGAAGCGCACTTTGATCTTTACAGCCCCTGGACTTCGCCCTTCAGCGCCTGGCGTCACCTGTTGCATGAAAAGATTCGCCGGGAGACGCCCGACTGGCGCGTGATCGGCACATCGCTCGGATACTTGAAAAGCAGGGATGAGGGATGAGGGATGAGAGATGAGGGATGAAATAAAAGCATTCAAGACGTTGAATCTTTCCTTTCATCCCTCATCCCTCATCCCTGAAGACCTCCCTGCTCTCGCGCCTTTACCTGAAAGATCAGGAGGAAACCAATAATCATGTTCGATCAATTCACACTTGGTATTGAAGAAGAATTTCAGATTGTTGATCCGGAGTCGCGCGAGCTGCGTTCGCACGTCACCGAATTTCTGGATGAAGGCAAGATGATCCTGGGCGAACAGATTAAGCCCGAGATGATTCAATCCATGATCGAGGTCGGCACGGGCATCTGCGCCAACATCCAGGAAGCGCGCGCCGACATCACGCGCCTGCGTGCCATCATCTCGACGCTCGCGCGCAACAAAGGGTTGGAGATCGTGGCCGCCTCCACGCATCCAATCTCGCGCTGGCAGGATCAGAAGATATTCGAGGATGAACGCTACGAGGTACTCGTTCAGGAGCTTCAATCCGTCGCACGTT
>JACCVS010000279.1 GCA_013698055.1 Acidobacteriota bacterium | reverse complement strand
TGGTGCCCGCTGGACTCAACCAGGTTATCGAACATGTTGTGTGTTCCTCCCTCTATCCGGTGCCAAAGGGTCAGGGGTGCGAAAAATCAAGAACCTATTGATTGCATTTCAAAAGCTACTCTCAGAGACCCGCCGGCGTGAGAGTTAAATATAAGAATTGAAGGGGGAAGGCAGCAGTCGTCCGACGGTTTCGATGCGCCGTATAAATTTTCCCCGACTACCGCGCGGGTATGACACAAAACTTACCGGCCATCTCAGCATAGACAACCGCGCCTACGTTCCGTTCACATTCCTGTAAACACGGGCGCGATTTCGAGAATATTTAATTGGCCAGCAACGCGGGCAGTCTATGCCGCAACCGACAGGAAAGTCAAGCGTAAAAAAAGGAATAAAAGTCCGACGAGTCTATCGAGTTCGGCGAGATTAGGAAGCCGATTCACCTGATATAGACTCGCCAAATTCGCTAGACTTTGAGTTGCGGTTGATTGACGACGCCTCCGCCTCCGCCCGCCTTCGCTCGACGTGCGCGCGGCGGCTGTCCGGGGGTGCGTCCTCCGCCCGCGCTTGTCGGCATCGCGCGCGCCTTTGAAGCATCAATGCGCTGCTGCCACCAGACCATGATCGGGCTGGCAATGGCGATAGTCGAGTATGTTCCAACGATGATACCGATGAACAACGCCAGTGAAAAACCGCGCAGCACCTCGCCGCCGAATAAGACCATCGCCAGCACAGAGAGAAAGACCAAGCCGGAAGTGATCACCGTGCGCGAGAGCGTCTGGTTGATAGCGTCGTTGGTGATTTTATAGAGCGAGTCGCGCCGGTGAAGTTTCAGGTTTTCACGAACGCGGTCAAAAGTCACGATGGTGTCGTTGACGGAGAAACCGACGAGCGTCAGGAGCGCCGCGATGACCGTCAGACTGACTTCCCATTGAAAGATGGAGAAGAAGCCGAGCGTCACCAGCACATCGTGAAAGACTGTGATGACCGCCGCCGCGCCATACGTCCATTCGTAGCGTGCGGCGATATAGAGCAGCATCCCGACCAGAGCCAGCAGCGTAACGGAGATGGCCTGGATGCGTAACTGCCGCCCGGCGACCTCGCCGACAGCTTCTTTACTCAGAACCTCGTAAGCTTCCTTCTCTGCGCCAAAACTATTGAGCGCCTTAATGACCAAAGCGCCCCCGGCATCAACCTGTGACTGGACTTCCTCCGGGCTGACGTTAGTCTCGCCTGCGCCCTGTCGAGGCACTTTAATCAGCACCTCAGCCGGTTTGTCCGTAGACTGGAGAATGGCGTCGTTCAGCTTGTTCTTGGCGAATTCAGCGCGCAACTGGTCATCGCTTGGCCTGTCTTTCAAAAACTTGACGGTTACGACCGTGCCGCCCTTGAAATCCACGCCGAGGTTGAAAGCGTCTGTCCCGCCCGGAACAGCCTGACGAACAACAGCAGACCCTAGACCTGCAAGCATCAACAGAGCCGAGATACCAATAAACAGCTTCCGGCGTCCCAGCCAGTCAACACGTATCTTATCGAAGAATTGAATCATATAAACACAGGGACAAGTAAAGAGTGACGAGTGACGAGTAAGAAGTGATTTATCTTGTCACTTGCCACTCGTCACTTGTCACTGTCGTTAAATACTGAGCGTCTCCGCGCGTCTTCCTTTGCGGTTCAAAACCCAGGCGAAGATTGTGCGCGACACGTAAACGGCTGAAAACAAATTGATCAGGAGTCCGAGGATCAGCGTCACGGCAAAGCCGCGAATCGGGCCTGTGCCGAAGACAAAGAGAAAGAGCGCCGAGACAATGGTTGTGACGTGCGTGTCAATGATCGTCACGAAAGCGCGATTGAATCCCTGGTCAACGGCAGAAGCGGGAGTCTTGCCCGTCAGCAACTCTTCGCGGATGCGCTCAAAGATAAGCACGTTGGAGTCAACCGCCATGCCTATTGTCAGGATCAGTCCGGCGATGCCGGGCAGCGTCAGCGTCGCTTTGAAGATGACGAGCGCCGCGAGTGTCAAAATCATGTTCAAGAGTAAAGCGATGACCGCATTGACGCCCGAACCCTTATAGTAAATGAACATGAAGAGGACAACGAGGCCGAGACCGACAAGTGAAGCCGTCACGCCAGAACGAATTGAATCAGCGCCGAGGCTGGGGCCGACCGTGCGTTCCTCCTGATACTCAATCGGCGCGAGCAGGGAGCCGGAGCGCAGCGTCCTCGCCAAATCTTCCGCCGATTGTTGAGTAAAGCGTCCTGAAATCTGTCCTGAGTCGAAAATCTG
>JACCVS010000686.1 GCA_013698055.1 Acidobacteriota bacterium | reverse complement strand
CCTCGTCCATCACCTTGTACATCTCTTCGATTTGATTGTCTTCGAGATCGGTCGTGATGAGATGAAAGCCGTAATCAATCGCGGTCTTGCCCTCGGCCTTCTTGTGCCAGTTATCAACGCCTTCGAGCAGCGACTGGCCTTTGTACTGCACCGCGAAATCTATGATGGTCGTCGTCCCGCCATGCGCGGCGGCGATTGTGCCAGTGCGGAAATCGTCTGAGGCTTCAGTGCCACCGAAGGGAAGCTCCATGTGCGTGTGCGGGTCAATGCCACCGGGAATGACGAGCTTGTGTGCGGCATCAATCGTTAGATCGGCTTCGATGTCTAGCGTTTTGCCGATAACGGAAATGGTTTCGTCTTCGATTAAAATATCAGCGTGGTAATCGTCCACCGCCGTCACGATTCGTCCGTTTTTGATTAGTGTTTTCATAGTTCTATCAATCAGAAGAATGAGTTTCCGAAGAAACCGAACATTCCTTCTTTTGCCTCTTTGATAGCAAGTAAATTGTTTGTCTGACGAAGCTTGACGTTTAACTGCTGAGTAAAACTTTTGAGCAACCCGAAAAGCAAATCTGAGCTAACACGAATCTCCTTCGGTAGCACGCTATGGTTTAACAACATTTTGATTAAACTCCTGGCAATTTCAGCGTGTCCTTCGAGAATATCTTCCGGTGGTTTCATTAATTCCACGCCGAGAATAAACAGGCTGTTTGTTTCCGCAACCATCAATATTTTCGGAAAAAAAGGACGGCTATTCCTTTCCTTAACAGGTGTCGGAGAATGAAACAAATCTACCTCAAATACAAACTTTTTATTTTGCGGAAAGGCTTTGAGTTGATTGATTGTCTCTGGCGAAACTTTGACCGGGAATTGCTTTGATTCGGGCGGCGCGATATGTTTCATTTCATCGCGCCAAGCGAGTTTTCCGTCTTTTTCTTCCGCCACCCGCACTAAATAAACTTCATCTTCTTCGCCATTTTCGCCTAACAAAATCAGCGGATTTTCTTTGACGCGCGGAGTGACTTCGAGAGTTTGTTCAATTGCATAAATTAAGAATCGGGCTTCTTCTGACGTGATAAACCAAGGCATAAACCCCGGTTTATTGCTGCGAAACATCGGATAACTTTGCCTTCCGCGAAACTTCAAGCCAAGTGCTTTGATTACCTCGCGGTCTTCCTTTTCTAACCCTTCGCGATCTTCAAACGATGCTTGAAGCTGCGGGATATCAAACAACGCCAGAGGCTCTGTTTCGTGCTTCCCATCTTGAAAATCCCAAAACCCATACAAACCTTTCGCGCCCAAGTAAGCGCCGATAGCGAGATGTTCGCCCATCATCCCCATCATGCTGACAAAACCGATTTCTTTCGTTTCGGGATTTTCCACGCCGAAAATTTCCGTCTCGTCCATCCATTCCCAGGGTGCGAGTTCTTTTAGTTTTCCCGTAAGTTCGTATAGCCGTTTTGCTTCCTCAATCGTCGGCGTTTTTGATCCCGTCTTTTTTTGCATATTGATTTATTTGATTTCCCTAAACTGTTGCAAGACTTTTATCTAACGCCTGAATCAATTCATTGACAGTATCCTTCGTCGAATTGAGCATCAGCCCCGTGCGGATCACATTGGCGTAAAGGCCACCTTTGCCGATGAGGACGCCGCGCCGCTTAGTCTCCTCGAAAACTTTGAGGACAGATTGCGGGTCAGGCTCTTTGGTCTCGCGATCTTTGACGAGTTCAATCGCCTGCATCAGCCCCATGCCGCGCACGTCACCAATGACCGGATATTTCTCCTTGAGTCCTTCAAGACGCTCGCGGAAGTATCCACCCACCTCCGCCGCGTTTCGCTTCAAATCCTCTTCTTCAATAACTTTGATAACCGCGAGTGCGGCAGCCATCGAGACAGGATTGCCGCCGAAGGTGGAGAAGGTCAATCCCGGATAAGCGTCCGCGACTTCCGGCGTGGCGGTCGTCATGCCGATGGGCACGCCGTTGCCCATGCCCTTAGCGGAAGTGATGATGTCCGGCTCGACGTTCCAATGCTCAATGCCGAACCA
>JACCVS010000685.1 GCA_013698055.1 Acidobacteriota bacterium | reverse complement strand
ATGTGCGGATGATATATGCCTGTGCCTTCATTGGGGAATACTCCTTAGGTTGTGATGTTTGTTTGCAGTGAACGCGATTTGTGCTGAAACCGCAGTTGAACCAGGTCACTCCTTTGCGGATGCGCGTTCCTTTGTACGTTAAAGAAGAAGAAGTTTTGGTTCTTGCCGCTGATGTAACGCGGGGACCCTTTGCCAAGCAGGATCGCCGATTGTTACTTCATACGTCGCTCAGTCAATGTTCAGCACTTGAGACTGATGATCCATTAAGGTTGGCAGAAATCTTCTCTGCTCTTTCACCGGCGACTAATTTATGTTAATCCAAGAATGCAGCTTAATTACAGGAAGTTACGGCGCGGTTAAGTTCGATTTGTTATTGAATTGAATCTTCGTCAACTCTCCGTTAGTTCTTCTATCAGGAAATTCGTTTTCGGCTCACTGCGGCATTTTCAATCTTTTGAACACGTGTGCATGTAGAATTATCGAGATAATAGCACATATTACACTGCCTAAGAAAAGAATTTTTTTAAATCTGGGTTTTCTCACCATGACCCGGAAACAAGCCAGAGCTTCACCTTGCACTTCCTGTTGATGCTCGCAAGAAACTTAAGCTTGAAATCGCGGATGAATTGCCGTACTTTGAGCGCCGATGTTCATGTCTTCGCCGATGTGTCGATTAAGATGTTTGACTCCTTAAACCCAGAAAGAGCGCAGCTCAAACAGCAGCTCATGGTTATGAAGCGCAGCACAATGAAAAACTCTCTAATATTTCTCAGCCTTTCGCTACTGCTTTTGACTTTCGTTTATACGTCGTTGAGCACGACGGTAACGCACCTCGAGGCGGCGCAGAACATCTCTCAGATTTCTAAGCCGCTGGCAACTGAATCTTTCAACCTGACGGAAGAAATGGAAGTTGGTCTGGAGATCGAAGCTCGATCAACGGGTGCGTCCTGGGCACGCGAGGGCGCGGAAGCAGCCGCACTTTTGATTTCAGTCGACGGCGTGTACCAGCAGGATTTGCTGCTTTGGGCCGGTGACGAATTATTCCCCTATCGCGTCATGCTCGGACACCTCAACAGAGGAAAACACACGGTTTCTGTGACGCTCAACGAGTCGCGTTCGGCTGCTGAAGCCCGCCGTGCTGAGGTAAAATCGTTGCGCCCGCTCCCGTTTGCGCCCGCGCGCGGTGCGGGCAGTGTGGATGAAGATCAGTTGGCTCTGGCCCATTCACCTTTTCTCTACGCTCGCGCCAATACGATTGACCGTTTCACAGACATTCCACTGCTAATGTATTACGAGATTCTGCGCGAAGCCGGGAGTGATCTGATCGTGCGCTACACTGCGATCTTTACGAATGAAGATGGCGGCACACAAACTGCCGCGCTGATGGCGCGCTGGGGACGCGCGACAGACATTGAATGGGTTTATCAAATTCGCCTTCGTCATCGAAAGATCATTGAGGAGACCTATCAGGGCGTTGAGCACAAGACAAAAAATTTCACCGGCCAGCGCACTGCCGGAAGCCATCCGTTGCTCGCTGTGGCCTCAGATAATAATAACTTCTCCGATCTGGCCTGCTCCTCCGTCCGTTTCGCTCCGTTGCCCGTTCGTGCCCGGCTTGAGACGGCGACGCGTGAGAGTGTGATGGACATGTACCCGCAAACCTATCGCGTGATGACTGAAGAACTGCTGCGCGAGAAGCGCATCAGTGAGACACCAACCGATATCAATACCATCGCCGACCCGCGTGAGTATCTCTACATCGAAGCCACGTCGGAGCAAGAGGGCGCGACGCTCGCCTTCGACGTAAAAGTTGCCGGCCAGCCTCAAACCTTCGCTTCGGATATGGGCGAACCTCGATTGCGGATAGACCGGAGCGGCTATTTTCGGACGGCTGCGCGCTTGCCCAGGAACGTCTCACCCGCCGCAGTTGAAACCATCACGGCGCGTTGCGCTGCAAGCTCAAAACCTGCCGGCGAGCGACGCTGCAAACATCTCAAAGTGGTGCGAGCGCTCATGCTCGACCAGAACTATGTGCCGCGCACGCTTCCACTTCAAACACAACCTGAATCGTCTCTTGCGGCGGGTGAAACAAAGGTTTTCAGGCTCGCCCGACCCTAGCTCTCAACTATCGGCCTTTCCCGATCTTAGCGTAAATGGGGTTGGTCAAAGCGAGCATCATCTTCGTTCTGTCACGCACCTCAAGGCGATAATAGGAGTCGCGCTGGCACTCAATCTCGATCACTTGCGGCTGACCATCCGACCGGGCGGTGAGGCTGCGAATCACCTGACCGTTCGCAATCAGTGAAACGGTCGCGTCGGGCGACGCGGGTTCAGTGGTGATGAAAAAGCGTAACGTGCCCGGTGCGCGCAACCGAATCTCATCGCCGATTGTCCAACGTGCCCGGCGCTTGCCCTTCGCCGCCTCAGCCTCGAAGCGGACGACAGGTCGCGCCGCTTCACCCGTCAGATAGACGCGCCCCTGACGGATGGCGGCGAGCAATGCTGTCTGTGACAGAGCGTTCGCGGCGACATGCGTTGTCGGCTGACCGATGGGTGTGTTCTGGCGGTGTGAGTCGCTGGAAGCGATGGCGGTGATGCGTCGCCCGCTCTGCAAAATCTTATCCCACATCGTGAGCGCCAACTCATCAGTCATATCCCACGTGCCGTTCCATACTTCAATCGCATCGTAGCCGCGCGCCGCAGCGTCGTAGCTCCAAGAGCAACCGCCGCATAAAGCGAACGGATGATTGATGGAGATGAGCGCGCCGGAGCGGTGCGCCTCGGCAACGATGTTCGACATGCGGGCGGAGTCTCCCGCGCGCACGCGGAAATCAATCCATGCTCCTGACGGAAGTCCCCAGGCATTAGTATGACCGTTATATGTAGTGATCTCCTCGCCGCGCAGCACCAACGGCTGAGAGCCTTCAGGTAAGCGATCAATCTCTGCGTGATGGCTCGCCGTATTATGATCCGTGATGCAGATGAAATCTAAACCGACATTACGAGCGCTGGAGATTAATTCCGCGATAGTCCAGTTGCCGTCACTGTGGACTGTGTGCATGTGTAGATCGCCACTCCACCAGTGCAGGTTGCATCCGGCGTCTTTTTGCGGAAGCGGAGATGTCCGTCGCGCGCTGCTTTCTCCTGTAACGAATACTGTTGGAGAAGCACCGGCAAATGAAACATCGGTCTTAGGCTGTGCAGGAGTCGGACTTGATGATTTATTCTCAGCCACCTCAACTCCGATTTTAAAAGAAACATCAACGCCCGCCGGCGCAACCTTGTAAAGACCGAGAATGATGCGCCATGTTCCGGCTGTCATCTCGCCCGGCAGATAACCGGGCGTCGCTTCGTCGCGTGAAACGAAAAACTCTGAGCGCCGCCCGCCGCTCCATCCGCGAAAGCCGCGCGGGTCAGTGTCAGAGCCGGTCGAGCGCGCGTCAAAGATTCCGATGTCAATGGTGCTCGCCCCTTGAGCGCGATCATACTGATAACTAACGCTGACCCGGACGGCGTTTGGCGGCACGTCGAAGGGGACATAAACGTAACGACTATCGTTGGCACCAAGTGGAGACAGATGAACGAGCCGCTCAACCGTCCGTGTCCGAGTGTTCTTTGAATCCTGAACGAAGGTGACAACGCGCGGCGTTGTCGCTCCCAGAGCACAACAGAGCAGAGCGAGCGTGATTAAGCGTGTGATTGTTTGCATATGTCAAACCAGTCTTCTAGCGCAACTCTTTCAGAAGCTGTGGGTGTTCTGCGCTCACCTTCAGAATCAACTCTCCAAACAGAGTGTTGGCCCACGCAAACCATGATCTTGTGAACTTTTGTGGATCGTCTTTGGCGAATGACTCATGCATGAAGCCCGTCCCCGCGTGCGTCGCCTTGAGCATTCTGAGACACAACGCGATCTCCCGCGCGTCCACACTTGTCAGCGCGCGCATGATGATACCCAAAGGCCAGATCATTCCTAAGCCCACGTGCGGGCCGCCAATGCCTTCACCCCCGCGCCCGCGAAAGAAGTAGGGATTGTCCTCGCTCAACACGAAAGCGCGTGTGTTCCGGTAAGTTTTGTCCTGCGCGGAACAACAACCGAGGTAGGGCAAAGACAAGAGGCTCGGCACGTTGGCATCATCCATGAATAAACGGTTGCCGAACCCGTCAGTCTCGTAAGCGTATATCTCGCCATACTTCAAATGCCGCGTTCTGGCGTGCGTGTTGACGGCC
>JACCVS010000238.1 GCA_013698055.1 Acidobacteriota bacterium | reverse complement strand
TCTCAATGTTAAGAAATGTCGCGGCCACTTTCCCGTAATCGAAGAACTTCAGGCTGCGCTTGCCGAGCCTCACTCCCGTCACCGCCCCGACAGCATCAGCCATGCATCTGTCTATCTCGACCCAGACGATCAGCTTCTTGCGGTCTTCGCCGCGCGGGTCAATTATCCCCGTTAGCCGACAACCCAACAACGCCATTCGCACACCCAGTAACTGTCCCGCGCACAAATGGCCGTGCGCGCGCCCGCATTCTTCCAATAATTCATCCAGCGATTGCTTCATCAAAATGCCTGCCATCTTTCACTCTCAATAAAGCAAAATTTGTGCGCGCTCCTGCTTGAATTTATCCAGACCCTCTCTCCAGGATGCCGCAATGGTTTCAATTGAATCCCCGCGCTCAATCGCCACTCTCAACTTATTGGTTCCGGCAATCACGTCAAAAGGATTTTTGTCGTAAACATATTCGTAAGGCGGCACCTTCCAGCGAAAATGCTCCGTGTAAAGGTCGTAAGCCACCTTGACGATTGCTACCCCGACGATGACAGGCTCGAATTCTTGGCGGTCTGTGACGTGAATCTGCACCCCGCCGCATGTCACTCCCGCGTGCTTTTGAAACGTTGGTTGAAATCCGCAGCCCCTGAAATGCACTCCCGGAAATCCTAAGCGAGTCAGATGCTCCGCATACTCCTCAGCCAAAATATACGGTGCGCCATTTAACTCGAATGGTCGCGTCGTCCCTCTCCCTTCAGAAATCTGCGTTCCTTCGACGTGAACCGTGCCGGGAAAAACAGTTGCTGAATCAAGCGTCGGAATGTTCGGCGAAGGCATGACCCACGGCGCGTCCGTCTCGTCCAGCCATTGTTCGCGCGACCAACCTTCCATCTGGATTGTCTCCAACTCGCAGCCGATGTCGAACTGCTCTTTGAACATCTGCGCTAGTTCGCAGACCGTCATACCGTGCCGCGTCGCTATTGGAAACTGCCCGACGAAAGAAGCGTATTCCGGTTCCAACACTGTCCCCGCCACCGTCTCGCCGTTAATCGGATTCGGACGATCACAGACGATGACGCGCTTGCCGTATTTCTTCGCCGCTCGCATACAATTCGCCAGCGTGTAAATGAAAGTGTAAATACGGCATCCCACGTCCTGCATGTCGAAGACGAGCGCATCCACGTTCTCCAACATCTCTTCCGTCGGCTCTCGCGTCTCAGAATAAAGCGAGTAAATTGGAATTCCCGTCGTGCGATCCACAGCATGTGCCGTCTCGACCATGTTGTCCTGCACGTCACCACGTATCCCATGCTGCGGCCCGAAGAGGGTGGTGAGATTGATTCCCTTGTGTTCGTGAAACAGATCCGCCGCATGTCTCAATTCATGGTCAACTGACGCCTGATTGCAAATCAATCCGATTCGCGCTCCACGAAGAAGATCTATCTTGTCTCGCAACAATTTTTCCAATCCCAGCACCGTTCTCATCTCTGTTATCCTCGTGACGCTTCCCGCTGTGTTGCCCCAAATGCAACATTCATCCCATGACTCTCTTCATCCACTGATTTAACCGCACAACACCGATCCGCCGTTGACATTCAAGACTTCACCCGTAATATGTCGCGCCCAGTCCGTGCAGAGAAAAACTATTGGACGCGCCACATCGTCTGCGCTCGCCATCCGCCCCAGCGGAATATTCTTCTCAATCCCCAGCCGGTAATCTTCGTCAGCGAATACTTCCGTGTTCATCTCCGTATCAACCCAGCCGGGAGCGACGGAGTTGACCGTAATTCCATGCGCTGCCAATTCGGTTGCCAACGATTTAGTGAAAGAAATTTGCCCGCCCTTGGAGGCAGCATAATTCGAGACGTTCGCTTCTCCGCGCTGCCCGGCGGTCGAGCTGACGATGACGATGCGACCGAACTTCTGCTGCTTCATCAAAGGCACCGACGCACGACAGACAGTCCATGTTCCTTTCAGGTTTATTTCCAATACTTTGTCCCACAGTTCCTCCGAAATCACTTCAACCGGCGCACCTTCCCAGATTCCGGCGTTGCAAACCAGTATATCCAGCTTCCCAAACTCTTCGAG
>JACCVS010000236.1 GCA_013698055.1 Acidobacteriota bacterium | reverse complement strand
GAATAATACTCAGCACCGTCCGCGTTCGCCTGCGACCCCAGTAGCTTCTCCTTCACCGCCCCGGCTGTATCCAGCCGAAGGTCTGCCGGAAAATTGTTCGAGACCTTGTGCGTGACCTTGCCGGACTCGTCAACGAGATAATCGCCGGACTTCAAACCACCTTCAGCCTCGTCGGCGGCGACGTTCAAGGCTCTGTAATTACCGCCACCGGCTGGTTTGGCCTCGCCTGTGTAAGCGGGAAGCGCGGAAGACGCCGCCGTATCAAGCTGCCGCACGTCCTTCTTGATCTGCTCGAACGTCGTGGGCGGCACGTAAACGGTCGAGGCATTGTTGAGACTCAAAAGAATCGGGCCGAGAATCAAGGCAGATGCGCCCGCACCGATGAGAATAGCGATCTGCTGATATTTCGGCGTCGCTCCGACGAGGAATCCAGTCTTTAAGTCCTGCGAGGTCGTGCCGCCGTTTGAGGCGGCGATGCAGACGATTGCGCCGATGGAGAGCGCAGTCACGAAATAGGTCGGGCCTGTCCACCCGACAACGAGGAAAATCAAAGTAGTCAACAAAAGGGTTGCGACCGTCATGCCCGAAATCGGATTCGATGACGAGCCAATCTCACCAGTCAAACGTGATGAGACTGTGACGAAGAGAAAACCGAAAGCGATGATGAGCAGCGCCCCCAGGATATTCCACTGAAGGTTCAGTTGCGGAAAGATCATGATTGCCGCCATCAGCACGATGATTCCGCCAAGCACTAACTTCATTGAAAGGTCTTGATCTGTGCGTGGTGCTGAGGCGCTCTCTGCCTTGCTGCCTCTGAGGTCTTGGATGCCGCCTTTAAGACCGTGCCAGATAGTAGGCAGTGAGCGGAAGAGACTGATGATGCCGCCCGCCGCGACTGCGCCCGCGCCAATGTAGAGCACGTAAGCGCCGCGTATCTCGCCCGGTTCCATCGCGCTGATGAGCTTTTCTCCCGGCGCAAGCGGGACCGTCATGCCTTCACCGAAGAACTTGATGGCGGGAATCAAAACGAGATAAGCCAGCACGCCGCCCGCCGCCATGATGGAAGCAATGCGTGGGCCGATGATGTAGCCAACACCGAGAAGCGCCGGATTGACCTCAACGCCGATTGAGCCTGCCTTGAGCGGCGCGCCGAAAACCTTCTCCGGCTCGCCTTTCCACCCGTAGAGAGCTTTATTGAAGACCTGATAAATGAAGCCGATGCCGAATCCGGCGAAGATGGTCTTTGCGCCGATGTTGCTCGCGCCCGCCGCAGCCATCTCAGCTTTTGCCTGCTCTGACGCGGCAGCTTTCGATTCATCCGAAGCGCCAACCTTGAGAACTTCCGCGCACGCTGTCCCTTCAGGGTATTTCAAGATACCGTGCTGCTGAACGATCAGAGCGCGCCGGAGCGGAATCATCATCAGGATGCCGAGCAAGCCGCCCAGCACCGAGACCAGAAGTACGCGCGTTATCTCCAGATCAAAGCCCAGGATCATGATCGCGGGCATCGTTACGCCGACGCCGAAGGCGATAGATTCGCCTGCCGACCCGGCAGTCTGGACAATGTTGTTCTCCAGAATAGTCGCGTTCTTCATGCCAAACTTCGAGAGCAGGCGGAAGAGCGTAATCGAAATGACGGCGACCGGAATCGAGGCGCTGACGGTCAACCCGACCTTCAGCACGAGGTAGAGCGATGAAGCGCCGAAGACCATGCCCAGAAGTGTGCCGACGATCAAAGCGCGCACTGTCAGTTCACGCATCTCGGTGCGAGCCGGGATATACGGAGTAAATCTGGCAAGCCACGGATTGTCGGGCTTAGCTCCGACAATATCGGGAAATTCATTAGTGGCAGCAACAGTATCGGTAACGCCCGGCTTACCGGTTTCAATCGCCATAAGGCTTTGACCTCCGACTTAAATTGTTCAGAACGGGGAGCGGAAGGGGTTTAATTCCCGCATACTTTACATCCGTCTAACGAGCCTGTGCAAGCGTTATCCCAATAATT
>JACCVS010000681.1 GCA_013698055.1 Acidobacteriota bacterium | reverse complement strand
ATGAACTCGACCGCCGCGCTCAAGGCTTTCTGCGGGCGCAACAATGGCGTCGTCTGCACTTCGTCAAATGCCGTCCCGCTTTTTGATAAGAGCTTAAAGGAAGCTGACAAGCTTTTCTTCTTCCCGGATCAGCATCTGGGGCGCAATACCGGCGTCAAGTTCGGCATCTCGCTTGACGAGATGGTTGTCTGGGACCCGTTCAAAGAACTAGGCGGCAACACTGAAGACGAGTTGCGCCGCGCCCGGCTGATTCTCTGGAAAGGCCACTGCTCGGTGCATGGACGTTTCAAGGCGTGGCACGTCGAACAGGCACGCGCGCAAACGCCCGGCATCAACGTGCTTGTTCATCCTGAGTGCATTTACGAAGTCGTGCAGAGCGCAGACCTCAACGGTTCGACGGAATTTATTATTAAGACTCTGGAGGCCGCGCCCTCCGGATCGAAGTGGGCTATCGGCACGGAGGTCAATCTCGTCAATCGCCTCATCGAGCGATTTCCTGACAAGCACATTCAATTGCTCTCGCCAGACCTTTGCATGTGCGCGACGATGTATCGCATCGCTCCGCAGAATCTGGCGTGGGCACTGGAATCCCTTGTTGCAGGCCAGGTGGTCAATCAAATCAGAGTGCCGGAAGAGACCGCGCGTTGGGCGCGTGTGGCGCTTGACCGTATGCTGGCAATTAAGTAAGGTGTGCGGGCTTGTATAAGCGACAGGTGACAGGATGACGAAACAAATGGTCTTTCCTGTCACCTGTCGGTGCGTTTGAGGAGAGGTGAGCGGCAGTGGCTGATCGCAATGATCGCGTCGGAGAAAACGTCAGCGGCGTTTATTACGTTGACATGCAATGTATAGACTGTGACGTGTGCCGTGATACCGCCCCAGACAATTTCATGCGCTCGGACGATAACGGTTATTCTTTCGTTTACAAGCAGCCCGAAACGGAAGAGGAGCGCGAGTTGTGCGATGAAGCACTCACCGCGTGCCCTGTCGAAGCTATCGGCAGCGACGGATAAAAAGCTATGAGTCCAAAGACTAAAGTCCAATGTCCAAAGTCGCGAACATGCTTTCAGACTTTGGACATTGGACTTTAGTCTGGCAGGACTTCAGACGCGTATTTTAATTAGCCCGTCTTCAATAACTACTTCGTAAGTTTCAACCGTGCCTCTATTGGCCACGCACTCGCCCGTACGAACGTCGAACCGCCAGCCGTGCCAGCCGCACTCCACCAGGTGTCCGCACAGGTGGCCGTCCGCGAGCGGCGCTCCCTTGTGAGGGCAAAAGTTCTCGATGGCGTAAAACTCTCCGGCAATATTATAGAGGGCGAGCTGCGCTCCGTTTAAAAGCTCGACGGTTGCACCGCGGTTTGGTGGCACGTCCTCCACCCGACCGACGGTGACGGTTTGGCCTTCACGCTTCGGCTTTTTGAAATTTCCAGACTTTGGATTAAACGATTGCACGGAAAGAATCGTAACAAATGCGTCGTCTGCTGCATAGCGAGCCGCTCGGGCGTGTACGCAAGACTCAGGCAGGCGGGAGGGACACGTTTAATCTAATGTGGTTTTAGCTTCACTTTTGCATTGTTGATTTGCCTTTTGTCTTAACCCGCTGGCAATCTCCGTCGAACCTTGTATAATCCGCTCAAGTCCCCCTTTTGCAATTTTTGTAGTCGGGCGAGTACCCGCTCCCTTGCTATTTATAGAGGCCGGGTCGCTCATGCTCTCTGCTTTTGCTCGGTCAGCGCGGGCGAAGGCAGGTCTGGATTAATCAGCAAACAGGGAGGCAAAAGACCATGTCAAGAAACCGCTACGACAGAGATGATGAGAGAGATTTGCAGGGTGGAGGCTCGCGTGAAAGAAGCGGCGATGGTGGTAGTGACGAACGCTCAGGTTATAGAGCAGAGCGCGGGAATTATAGCCGTGAGAGCGGCCCGCTCAACAGAGAGTTCGGTTACGATGATCCTTACGGTGCGCGACGCAGCGGCCCTGGCGGTGGCGGTGGCGGACGCTACTACGGACGCGACGATTACGGGCGCGGGGGTTACGGCGAGCGCACAGATAGTCGGTATGATGAGCAACGCTACGGAGGTTCGCCTGACTCAAGAGAGGGACGGCGTCGCCGTGAGGATGACGGGCGGGATAATGATCGTTCGTGGCTGGAGGACGGGCGTGAATATGCCAGGGGCAGGTCTGAGGAGAGAGGTCGTGGGGCTTCACGGTCTCATGTGCGTTGCCGCGACATCATGACGCGCGACGTAACGGTCGCAACCCGCGACACGACTTTGCAGGAAGTCGCTGCAATGATGCGCGATGAAGATACCGGCGTGATTCCCGTGGTCGAGCGCGCGGGCGCTCAGGCGATTGAAGGCGAAGGCGGCGAAAACGCGCGTAGTAGTAGCACTGCGAGAACGCAGGGCAACGGCAAGCTGGTCGGTCTTATTACCGACCGCGACATTGCGATCCGCGCAGTCGCCGAAGGCAAGGACACGCGCACCGCTCGCGCTGAAGAAGTGATGACGACCGACATCCACTCGGCGCAGCCCAACGACCGTGTGATTGAAGTGATCCGCAAGATGGGCGATAAGCAGGTGCGACGTATTCCCGTGGTTGACGGCAGTGAGAATTTACTCGGCATCATCTCGATGGCTGATGTTGCGTTGGAGACCGAAGAGGATCGTGAGCTGGCCGACGCTCTCGAAGAGATTTCGAGCGGCTCGTCCTTCTGGAGCAAAATCTTCGGATGAGTAACAGTGGTCGGTGGCCGGTGGCCAGTGGTCAGTTAAAAACAAGCGATGCGCTGTTTTGACTGTTCACTGACCACTGACCACCGACCATTGATCATGGCTGAATCAGTTGAGCGTTATTTTAAGATGATCTCTATCGCGAGGCGGTCGCGGCCCGGTGCGCGTGTGTGGCGTCCCAATGCGGATATCTATAACACTTCGGATGGATGGATTGTTAAAGTTGATCTGGCGGGCGTCACCGCCGACGATCTCGAAATAACGATTCAGGGCAGGACGCTGATCCTCTCGGGCTGTCGCCGCGACACCTTCTTTGGGAAGGGCGTTGTCTATCATCAGCTTGAAATCACTTACAGCCGCTTCGAGAAGACGCTTGTTTTTCCCTGCTCAATCGAAGGCGCATCCGTCTTGCGTGACTACCGCGACGGCTTGCTGATCCTGCACCTGCGCGGGGAAGAGAATTGTGAGGAAGGGCAGAATCCAGAATCCAGAAGTCAGAAGCCAGAATAAAAACAGAAGCGGTTCTCCGCCCATTCATTCTGTCTCCTGTCTCCTGTCTTCTGACTCCTGGGATTACATATGGCTACCGAGAATATTCAAACACAAGAGAGTGGGGACGCGCCCGATCAGGAAAGTAAGCAGACGCAGGTAGAGCCGTTTGAGATCGGCGTGCTGCCTTTACAGCAGACGACGCTCTTTCCCGAGACAATTGTGCCGCTGGCGGTCGGGCGCGCTCGCTCAATAGCGGCGGTAGAATCCGCGCTCTCAACGGAAGAGAAATTGCTCGCCTGCATCAGCCTCAACAAGGAGAACGTGACGGGCGCGGACGCAACTCCCGGTGATCTCTACACCGTGGGTACGCTCGTCATGATCAAGCGCATGGTGCGCGACGAGGAGACGATGCAGCTCATCGTGCAGGGCACGGAGCGCATCCGCGTTCTCGAATGGACACAGGAGCAGCCGTACCTGCGAGCGCGCGTTGAGATTCTTCCGGAGTTGAAAGTTGAAGACCCGGAAGAAGTCGAAGCCATCAAGCGAAACATGCAGGCGATGATTCAGCAAGCGCTGGCGATGATGCCGCAGGTTCCGCAGGAAGTGCGGATGGCTGTGATGGCGGCGGACGATCCCGTCAAGCTCGCCTACTTTCTCGCCTCCGTCCTCAACCTCGGTGTCGAGCAGGAACAGAAGATGCTCGAAGCCAATACCGCTGATGAGTTGTTGCGGATCGCGCATGGCCTGCTCGCGCGCGAGGTCGAGATCATGGGGATTCGCTCCAAGATTGCGACCGAAGCGCAGACCGAGATGAACAAGGCGCAGCGTGATTACATCCTGCGCCAGCAGTTGAAGGCGATTCAGAAAGAGTTGGGCGAGGACGAAGGCGGAGAGCAGGCCGAAGCCGAAATGATGCGCGAGCGCCTCTCAGCGGCAGACATTCCAGATGAAGTGCGTAAGGAAGCCGAGCGCGAGTTGAAGCGGATGGAGAAATTGCCGTCGGCTGCGCCCGACTATCACGTCATCCGCACGTACCTTGAGTATGTCCTTGAGCTGCCGTGGAAGAAATCAACCGAAGACAAGCTGGACTTGAAAGAAGCGCGGCGGATTCTTGATGAAGATCACTACGGTCTTGAAGACATCAAGGAGCGCATTCTGGAATTCTTAGCCGTCATCAAGCTCAAGCCCGAAGCGAAAAGCCCCATCATCTGTTTTGTTGGGCCGCCGGGTGTCGGCAAAACCAGCCTCGGGCGCTCGATTGCCCGTGCGCTCGGGCGCGAGTTTGAGCGCATGAGCCTCGGCGGCGTGCGCGACGAAGCGGAATTACGCGGTCATCGCCGCACTTACATTGGCGCGATGCCGGGTCGGATCATCCAATCAATCCGGCGCGCGGGCGTCAACAATCCTGTGATGATGCTCGACGAGATAGACAAGCTCGGCAACGATTACAGGGGCGACCCTTCGGCAGCGCTGCTTGAGATTTTAGACCCGCAGCAGAACAACTCTTTCCGCGATCACTATCTCGATCTGCCTTTCGATCTTTCGAAGATGTTCTTCATTGCGACCGCGAACCAGTTGGGGCCGATTCCCGCTCCCCTGCGTGACCGGATGGAGATTATCCGGCTGGCGGGTTATTCGGATCAGGAGAAGCTGCACATCGCGCGGCAGTATTTAGTTCCGCGACAGATTCAGGAGAACGGACTCGACCCTGAAAGGTTTACGATCACGGATGCGGCGCTCCAACTCATCGCCGCACGCTATACGCGCGAGGCGGGCGTGCGCCAGATGGAGCGAACCGTCGGCGGCATCGTGCGCAAAGCCGCCTTGAAGATCGCGCAGAATGAAGCCGAAACCGTGACGGTTGATGCGGCGGACATTAAAGAATACCTGGGCGCGCCCAAGTTCTACCCGGAAGAAGCGCGCAAGGAATTGCCCGCGGGTGTGGCAACAGGCATGGCGTGGACGGAGATGGGCGGGGAAGTCCTCTTTATCGAAGCGACGCTTTTGCCGGGCGGCTCAGGCTTAACGATCACGGGACAACTCGGCGAAGTGATGCAGGAGTCTGCGCGAGCGGCGCGCTCTTACCTGTGGTCGCACGCCGTGGAGTTCGGCATTGACCCCGAGATGTTCAAAGGCTACGGAGTGCACCTGCACGTGCCTGCCGGGGCGATTCCGAAGGACGGGCCGAGCGCGGGCGTGACCATCACGTCGGCGCTGGCATCGCTTTTCACAGGTCGTCGCGTCAGGCCGGATACATCAATGACGGGCGAGATTACTTTGTCGGGTCTGGTATTTCCCGTCGGCGGAATCAAGGAGAAAGTTTTGTCGGCGCATCGCGCAGGCATCCGCCGCATCATCCTCCCGGCGCGCAACGAGGGAGATTTGGAAGACATTCCTGAAGACGTGCGGCGCGAGCTTGAGATCGTTCCCGTCTCGCGCATCTCTGAAGCGCTGGATGCTGCGCTCGAAATGCTCGTCGCTAATCCTCCACCGCCGCCGCCTTCGGCAGTTGAGGGCGCGCAAAGACAGAGTGAGCCTGAGCCGCTGAGAGTCCGCGAGGCCTGAGAGACAAAGAGAATCAGCGTTTTGTCCAAGTCCAGGTGAGACAAAGAAAAGCCCCAAGCTGTCATCGTGTGCAGCTTGGGGCTTTTAGTTAGCGCTCGCTTTGGCTTTTCAGCAGGCGAGCCGGACTTCGCGGATCAAGGCCCGAACCTCAATCTGTATTCAGCCGAGTTGAGGAAGCCATTCATGATGACACGGTCGTCATTCGTGTGATTGAAGATGTCAATCCAGGTCAGGTACGACGCATCGGCAGACCTTCTCAGGAACCCGAAGTAGTTCATGATGATGAACGCTTCGTTGACATACACGGTGTACAACTCACTGCTCTCAATCAGTTGACGTAAGACCTGCGCTCTCGTTAGCGTGTTGTTCGCAAGCCCCGCAATCCACCCTGCTCGATTTGGATGCCCCGGTAGCTGCATCGCCAGTAACAGCTTGTCGACATAAGCAGTCGGGTTCCCGATTGTTGAGTCATACAGATTCTTGAACTCCTGCCTCTGCATGAACTCATCAATGTAGGCCTGTTTGTTAGCTTCCAGGTCCTGCGCGCTCAGGAACCCGCTGACCCTCGCCATGTCGGGGATGAACTCATTGTAGAGAGCGATTCTCCCCAGCGTCTTGAAGGTGCGATAGACGAAGAAGCCGCGATCCTGGAACTCGCCACTTCTGACGAACCCGCGTGCCACCGCGATCCGGTCACAATCGGTCGGAACAGCGCAGTGATTGAGAATGCCCAACCAGGCGTTCGTTGCTCCCGGCTCAGGCTCACGACCGAGGAAGTCAATGTAGAGCTGCCGGATGAAGAA
>JACCVS010000175.1 GCA_013698055.1 Acidobacteriota bacterium | reverse complement strand
TGGATGGCGACCTTGCACGATTTCTATCTCATCGCCATCGTGCATGACCGGGCGCACGTAGCGGCGGCGGGCGGCTGTCTCCGCGAGAGCGGCAAGAGCATCGAGTGCGGCAAGCGCGCGGGCTGTCGCCTGGATGCGTTTGGTTTCGGCGGCGATCTTTGAGCAGAGCTGGCTGAAAATTTCAATTTCAAGCGGAGCGATGCGGTCTTCCGCGCCGAGCACCTTTGCTTCCCATGATTTCAACTCGGGTGTCGTGTACCTTTCGGCATTGGCAAGCGTCTGTCGTCGTTCATAATCAACTGGCACGCGCGCGGCATTGGCTTTCGAGACTTCGATGTAATACCCGAAGACGTTGTTATAGCGAATCCGCAAGGTAGAGATGCCGGAGCGCGTGCGCTCGCTTGCTTCCAACGAAGCAATAGTTTGCTTGGCATCGCGACTGATGCGGCGTAGCCCATCCAAATCATGTGAGTAACCCGCGCGAATCGCGCCGCCGTCGTTGAGCTTGGCGGGCGGATCATCTGCGATGGCTTCCCCGATGAGCGCGCGCATCTCCTGCATCTCATCCATGCTTTCGTGGAGAATTTGCAGGAGCGATGAACGAGAATCCGTTAACGCCTGACGAATCAACGGAACTTGATCGAGCGAGCGAAGCAAGGCGTTAAGGTCGCGGGGCGATGCGGAGTTCATGTTGAGGCGACCCGTCAGGCGCTCCAAATCGGCGACCTCTTTAAGATGAGCGCGCAATCTATCGCGCTTGATTTGCGAGCTGTGAAGTTCTTCGACGCCTCCGTGTCGAGCTTCGATCTCGCCCCGGCGAACTGACGGACGCAGCAGCCACGAGCGTAAGAGCCTTGCGCCCATCCCGCTAACAGTTTCATCAATGACATCGAGCAGCGAATGCGTGCGGCTTCCAACGCCCTGTGATTCCACCAATTCGAGATTGCGAACAGTGACCTGATCGAGAATGAGATGATCCTGTGCTGCGAAATAATGAATGTCAGTGATGTGGGCGGCGGCGGCACGCTGTGTCTCCTGAGCGTAGCGCAAGCACGCCCCGGCGGCGCGCACTGCCTCGAACTTTCCTTCCAGTCCATAGCCTTCGAGTGACCGCACGCCGAATTGTTCACAAAGCAGCGCGGCGCAAGCGTCGGCCTGCCACTGCCACTCGTCAATCGGCGTCAGCGTCGCGCCAGCGAAAGCAGCACCTTCATCCCGGCCAAAATCTATAATGGATTCCGTTCCGTCCGATAACGACGATGTTGATTCATCTAACGATGATGTAGATTCATCGCGCCCTGTTTGGCGCAAAGGAAGAGGGACGGCGCGGGATGCAACATCGCTTGTGCTTTTGATCAGCGGCATGAGCGAGGCAGGAAAGAGAATCTCGCGCGGGGCATAGGATTCAACGTCGGCACGGATGCGCGGCCAGGCATCACGCCCGCTCGCTTCGGTGGCGCGAAATTCCCCGGTTGATAAGTCCAGAAATGCCGCCGCCATTCGCTCGCCGGAGCCGCACACTGATGCCAGAAAAATCGTCTCGCGTGCTTCGACAAGCTGGGGGTCAATGGCAGTGCCCGGCGTAATGATACGCACCACTTCGCGCCGCACCAGTTTCTTAACCGGCGAGGCCTCTTCTGTTTGCTCGCAGATGGCGACGCGGTAGCCCTTGCGGACAAGTCTGGCAATGTGATTTGAAGCCGCGTGATGAGGCACGCCGCACATCGGAATGGGATCGCCCCGCTCCTTATGCCGCGCCGTCAGCGTAATCTCAAGCTCGCGCGAGCCGATCACGGCATCATCGAAAAAGAGTTCATAGAAATCCCCTAAACGAAAAAAGAGCAGCGCGCCGGGATGCTGTTGCTTGAGTTCGTGGTACTGCCGCAGCATCGGCGTAGTTGTAGTCATAGTTGTCCAGGTCTTGAGAGGTATTAGAAATTGGCCAAGCAGCAGCAACCCGTAAAGAATTCAAAGCCGAAGCCTACACGCAGGCAAGAGCGCAAGGCAAGCCGTGTATGGCAGAAGCCGGTGAAAGAGCTTTCAAACTGCCAATGTCTGTTCAGCAAAATCAAGAGGGCTATGAACGCCGCGCCCCCCACGATTGAGAACATGAGTGTAAACCATTGTCGTGCGAACGTCCTTGTGTCCCAGGAGTTCTTGCACTGTCCGAATATCATAGCTCGCTTCGAGAAGGTGTGTGGCGAAGCTGTGGCGAAGCGTGTGGCAGCCGCCGTGTTTCACGATGCCAGCCTCGCGGATGGCCGTCCCGACCGCTTTCTGAATTGTCCCTTGCGAGAGATGATGCCGGCGCGCTCTCCCGTCACGCGGGTCGCGCGAGATTTTCGGTGCGGGAAAAACATATTGCCACCCCCATTGGCTAGCCGCCTTCGGGTACTTGCGTTCGAGCGCATAGGGCAACCAGACCTCTCCGAGTCCCTTCTCCCGGTCATCTTGGTGAATGAACCTGACCTTTTCCAGATGGCGTTTTAGGGCGGGCGCGAGAGATTGCGGCAGCATCGTCAGACGATCCTTCTGTCCCTTGCCGTCGCGTACCAGGAGTTGGCCCTGCTCGAAATCAATGTCTTTGACGCGGAGACGCAACGCCTCACTCAAGCGCAGGCCGGAGCCATAGAGTAAAGACGCCACATAGAAGTTCGTCTCGCGCAGACGGGATAAAATTGACTGCACTTCGGCGCGCGTGAAGACGACGGGAAGGCGTGCCGGACGCCGCGCGCGTTCGACACCGCTGACATCCGGCATGGCCGACTTCAAAACATCCTTGTAAAGAAACAGCAAGGCGCTGAAGGCTATGTTTTGGGTTGAGGCCGCCACGTTTTTGCGAACAGCCAGGTGCGTGAGAAACTCGCGAATCTCATCCGCGCCCATTTCAGAGGGGTGGCGCTTGTTGTGGAAAAGTATGTATTCGCGGATGTAGTGGACGTAAGCCTGTTCGGTATTGTAACTGAGGTGCTTGAGGCGCGCGATATTACGCGCTTCGTCGAGGAGTTTAGGTTTCTGCATGTGAGCGCTCCGAGTCATGAGGTATCAGAACACCCGCCATTGTACATCCAAAGAGTGATTATGTGTAACCATTCCACATAAGCACCTAAGCAAAAGTTATCAGGTATTTAGAATTGACTTTCACTCAGTAAAATGGCGATTCCAGCGATTCTTTATACCGGGAAATTTATGATCGAGTGCTTAACACGCTAATTCGGCGTGTTATGTATACTCGGTATTGATAACACACCTAATCGGAGTATTATGTGTACGGCGTACACATAATCAGTAGTTAGGTGCTTTCGAGTGGCGTAAAAGTAGAAAGATTTGTATTGTATGATTT
>JACCVS010000163.1 GCA_013698055.1 Acidobacteriota bacterium | reverse complement strand
GTACTAAGGGGCGAGGTTCCGCCTAGAATGTATCACCCGCACGCTGAATTCATCCCGCGTCACCGCGTTGATCTCGTGGGCGGACTAAAGAAGAAAGGCGGCACACAATGAAGCGACGAGATAACCGAAGCATCCCACGCGCCACCATTCGCCGCGTGCTGCCTTTTCCAGTGAAGCGAGGCGTCAGTGTCTCGTATCCGCTCAAGAGGTAGTTTGCCCCATGGGACAAATTTGAAGGGGCTGCGTCCTGGCTTCAATGGCGCGCTGCGAGCCGAGGCCATCGTCGTAGGCTCGGGTAATCTTTTCGCGGAGGTCAGTGGAGTAAGCCATACTTGAGGCTACTCCGCTTCTTCCATACGTTCAACTGAAATCCGCTCTAAGCTGTAAGCTGACGCCTGTTCGGAGTTTGTGTCGTCATCATCGTCGATGCCGGCAAGTCGTTTTTGTCTTAGTTCGAGCAGAAAACGGTCTGTCCGGTACCAGATGTCGTACGCAATCAAGGTCATCAGCATATAAGTGCCGACTTCCCAGAGCCGGGTGCGGTCGCCGAAAATTTGGTAGGAGACCGACAGGATGACAAACAAAATCACGCTCATTTTATAAGCGAGCCGGTGCAGTGTTCGGTCGGAAAATAAATTTTTTGCGTCCTCGCGCTTTTCCGGCAAAAGCTGCCAGAGAAAGAGAAACAGGAACAGCAGTCCAGTCAATATTTCAAAACCGGCGAAAGCGTAGGTCAGTGCAACGGCGGTATCGTGGGAAACGTGAATCGTTTTGAAATAGCTCGCCATCTGATCTGTATAGTTGACCCCGAACCAGCCAACCGGATTTAGCGGCTGAATCGTATAAACGACATTGCCGGCATTGTCCACAACCGAACCTTTAGAAGCCCATTTCTCGAAAACGATATCCAGCTCGCCGTCGAAAAACTTGTCGAAGCCGTCCAGAGTCCAGAACAAAGCCCAGAACAAAAGCAGAAGTGTGATTAAATTCAGGCGCTGGTCGAATAAATAAATTAATCTTTTCATTTGATTCTCCGTATACCGCAGTTGCGCAAGGGGCGCAGGTTAGGGTAGGTTACGGCTCAAGCCGCAGTCACCATTCTTTTCCTTAATCCGCTTTAAAATCGTATGAAGAAGCCTGCGGGGAGATTTCTTCGTCGCCGAAGGAATCTTTTTTCTTTCTGAGTTCGAGAAAAAACTGATCCATCCGGTACCACAAATCGTAAGTGACAATCGTAATCGCCAGGTAAGTGCCGTGTTCCCAAACCTCGATGCGGTCGCCGAAAAGGATGTCGCCAGTAATAAAGGCGATAAAAATCCAAATGCTCGCCTTGAAAATCAAGCGATGAATCGTCCGGTCGGCAATCAACCCTTTTTTGCCTGGCGCTTCTTCGTCCCGGTTGTCGTAAAACTGCCTGATAAAAAGCCAGAAAAACAGAGCCGCGAGAATAATCTCCAGAATCGCGAAGAAATATAGCGTGATGGTCGCAACTATCGGCGGTAAATGAAGCGTTCGGAAATAGTTGGCGAATTTAGCGTCGCGGCTAGCCCCGTACCAGCCGACGCGTTCATTGGGCTGAATTGAGTAGACGACGTTTTTATCCTTGTCGACCAGAACGCCCTGCGAAGCCCAGCGTTCTTTGACGAGTTGCGACGAGCCGTTGAAAAACTTATCGAACCCGTTTAAGCCCCAAAACAGAGTCCAAAAAAGAAACAAAATCGTAATCATATTGATTTTGTTGTCGATAAGATAAATAATTTTCTTCATATCACCTCTTTTGCCCGGCAAAAATTCCCGAATAAAATTTAGAACCTGAAAACGGTATCGATCTGGATGCGATTTGTGCTGCGGTCGAGCGATCCCGGAGGATTCGTTCCGAACGGACCATTCAGCCCGTTCAAACGCCGGTTAAACAATCCGGTAAAATTAAACGAAACTCGCGGATTGACCGTGTAGCCGAAAAAGAGCCGGTGCGCCTGAACGTCTGACGGCTGAAGCAGGTCGTCCCAGTTGAAAGGCGTCAGGACGGCGTCCTTTTCGATTCTCAAAAAGGTATAACTGAACAAAAGATCGCCGCTGACAGGCGCATTGAAATCGCTTCCGCGCTTCTTCCGCAAACTCTGGAACGTGAATTCCGCCCACACGCCGTCGCCTTCGTCGTTCGGCAGAAACACGTCGTTGCCGGAGGAATCCGCGACGACGACATCACGCGTATTGAGGTTTCTGACGTAATCGAAAATGAACGTCATCGAATTGTATTTGTATTGCCTGAATTCCAGCTGCCCTAAGAAATCAACCATATTAAAGCCAGAGGCGAGTCGTCCGTTACGGCTGACGGCATTGGTAGTCGCTGCAGATAGCCCCAGATTGGCGTTGCCTGAAACCAGCAAATCCTTGGGATGTTGATGACTCCTGTTGCCGTCTGGCTCGGCGTCGTGGCGGTCGCCGGAACGGTGACTGTCACTGGAAGCTGTAAATTACCCCCGAAAACCTGTATCGGATTGATCGCATCCGTTCCGTAGTAATAAAGATTCGTCGCCGCCAGCGTTAAATTGGTGTTGGGCGAAAGAGCAAATCTGCCCTGAATCTGCGCTCCGAACAACTTTGTTTAGCCATTCGCGTGGGAAAATTGATTCCCTATCAGGATCCAATAGCTTTTCCCATTTAACCATCACATACATTGTCGTCTTTCCTGTCTTAGCTTTCTCTTCCCTCCAGTGAATTTCTTCATAGGGTTCTGATTCTGCCCACCCCGCCCCTTCATTTGCCAACAGTTGACAGTGATCTCTCTATTAAATTACATATCAATCCTACACTCCTTCACGTCCATTTCCATTATGTTATAGTTGCAATAGTTCGGACAGTTTTTGACAAGAAAAGCCAATTCCCGCTTAGATGTGTGTGACTAAACGCACCTCAAAGGAGAATTGGCTGATGACCGTAGTCGCACAGATATTAGACCGCCTCAGCGGAGTTGCCAAGCCACAACGCAACTTTTTCTTGACCTTGATGGCTACCATGCTCATCACACGCGGACGCATCAACTTTGTGAACTTGAGTCGGCACAGCCAACTCTCGGAGAAGACCTATCGGCGTCAGTTCCGTAAAGAGTTCGACTTTCTCTCTTTCAACCGGGCTTCAATCAAACAAGCAGAGGCAGATTCTCAGCCCCACCTCTTTGCACAAGACACCTCGTTTTCCAAAAAGAGCGGCAAGCAGACTTACGGTCTGGATTACTTCTTCAACGGCACAGCATCACGCGCCGAGCGGGGTTTGGAAGTCTCGCTCATCTCCATTGTGGATGTCTCAAAGAATCAAGCTCTCGCCCTCTCAGCAGAACAAACGCCTCCACCATCCACCACACAGAGCGCAGAGAAAACCAGCACCCGGATTGATTTCTACCTCGAACATCTGCACAGAACTGCTGTTTACTTTCCTGAAGCGGTCAAATATGGCGTCGTTGACGGCTTTTATGCCAAAGAGAAGTTTGTCACAGGCGTGTGCCGCTTAGGTTATCACCTCATCAGCAAACTGCGGACGGACGCGCGCTTGCTCTATCTCTTTGAGGGCGCGCAAAAGAAGCGTGGCCGACCTCGCAAGTATGAGGGTCGTGTCAAACTTCAGCGCCTCAATGGCTTTGCAGCCGTAACTACCGATGAGCCATGCCTCACGCTCTACACCAAAGCCGTGTGGAGTGTCAGTTTGAAGCGTGTGGTGCGGGTCGTGGTGGTGGTCAACCACAAGGAGAAAAAGAAGCCGCGCCGAGCGGTTCTGTTCTCAACCGACACCGAGTTGTCGGCCACCACTATCTATCGCTATTACAAAGCCCGCTTTCAGATTGAGTTCATCTTCCGCGATGCCAAACAGTTCGCTGGCTTTTCTGATTGCCAGGCGCGTGACCAAGAGGCTTTGCATTTTCACTTCAACGCCTCGGTCGCGGCGGTCAACATGGCGCGCATGACGGCACGCCAAGAACAGCCAGCCGAGGAACAGTTCGTTTTCTCGATGGCGAGCATCAAGCAACGGGCTTTCAATGAACATTTGCTCAACTTGATAATTTCCAAGTTAGCTTTAGACCAAACTGCGATGAAAAATCATCCGCAGTATGAATATCTCAGAAGTTATGGGGCGATTGCCGCATAGTTTCTGTCCGAACCATTGTGTGTAAAAAGCCACTTTGGATTGCAGCCCTAAAATCATCCAAAAGAATTGGCACATTTATAATTTCCTCAATACATGCCATATATTTTGAAACTACTGCTCTAACTGAATACTGCTGTTCAGCTTGCTCACGTATTCTTTCCAGTATTACCTCAGCAGAATCAGATGATTTAATAACGAAAGTTATGGGAAATCGCTGTATTTTATCTATATCCAAAAAGTATTTTTTAACGTCCACTGTTTCAGTCACCTGAAAGAATCTACCAAGCGGTTTCATTACAAAGTCAATTCCTCCGTCATTCGCATTGGTTCGCCCTGTCTTATAAAGTATCAATCGCTCTTGCGTTAAATCATCTAATTCAAAACCCCAATAAATTGTTTGGTTGTGGTAGTGATATTTCAGTACGCTATAACTTACAATTTCAAAAATTCTAGCATCTACCGTTGGCTCTAGTAACCCTTTTATAAAGTCAACTACTTTTTCTTCGGATAGCTTTTGTACGCTCTCACAAAATTCAATGAACTTCTCAAAAGCGTTCTTTTTAGCCCCAATATAGGCATCAATTATTTGAATGGTTATGGTTGCGATATTGTATTGCGTGTTATCAATTGCGACCTTGAGAAGATGTTCGTTAAACCAATATCTGTTTCCTGTTCTGACAATAGGAACATGCTCACAGGATGGAAAGTATTTCTTAAATTCCTCATTCATCCTATGATTC
>JACCVS010000157.1 GCA_013698055.1 Acidobacteriota bacterium | reverse complement strand
GCGCGCGGCTCCGCACGCTGCGCGCGAATGGGGCGCAAAGCGCTCCGGCGACCCTCAGGCCGCCGGAGCGCCTACAAAAAGCAGAATTCAGAATTCAGGAGTCAGGAGCCAGAAGAAAAAAAGACTGAAAGAGGTTTCAGCCTTTCATTCTGGATTCTGAATTCTGACTCCTGAATTCTGCTTTTAGTTTGACCCCGGCTCGTACTCATCCTTGCGCGCGGGAAGTTGATCGAGTTGCGTTGTGGCAAGGCGCATACTGAGCGCCAGCGGGCGATAGTTGAAAGCCGCCGGGCCGCCGCGCGTATTCTGTATTTGGGCGATGAGCGCATCCTGGCTTTCGCGGAAGCGCAAGACGTTGCCGCGTTGATGGAAGATGACAAAGAGAAGTGTCTCGCCGTTGCGCGCTCGCATCTGCCCGACGAGGGCGCTGACGCCTCCATCTGTTCTGATGAGCGTGCCGGTTTTGGCGATGACGCTGCCACGCGATTGAAAGTCTGTGTAGCGCTTTTGGAGCGTGCCCGGATCAATGCCCGCGACCGGCATAATGTCCGACGGCGAGAGTTTGTACCTTGCCAATTCGTTGCGCAACGCACGGAAAATCTTCATCATCGCCTGTGGAGTGACGCGGTTGACGCCAAGCCCGCTCGTTGATGCCAGCCTGACCTCCCCCGGGTTCAATTTAAGCTCTTTAGTGAGATAATGCTGGACGCCTGATGCACCGCCGAGGGTGTCGCCGATGCGCTCGGCCATAAAATTGTTCGAGTAGCAGAGCAGCACCTTGAGAACGTCAATCAGCTTGCTTGAGCGGTGAACAAGGAGCGTGCGCGCGCCTGCGGGAACCGCGTTAACGTAAACCGCTCCCATAACAGAAACGCTCGGAACGCTTCCGAGGCTCGCCGTATCTCTGACAAGCGAGCGCTCTTCGTTCCAGGCGCGCGATGCTGCGGCAGAGCGGCGCGTCGCGTCCAGCGTATCGTAGAAATGATTGCCCGAGCTTTGCGCCGACCAATCAAAGTTCATTGTGAAGCCGGGTGCGACAATCAAATCGCCGGTCACAACGCGGATGCCCTGTTTGTTCAACTCACGCGCAACCATCACGGCGTGCTCATAGTGAAAAGAAGGGTCACGACCTGAAACGATCAGATCGCCGGTGATGGTTCCGGTCGTCCGGTCGAACGTGCCCGTAGTCCAGACAGCGGTTGAGAAGCGATGGTCAACGCCGAAATTCTTGAGCGCCGCCAGCGCCGTTCCGAGCTTAACGGCAGAGGCCGGATTATAACCCTGATGCACTCCCTGCTCCGCCACAATTTTGCCGTCGAGCGTTTCGACCAGCAGCCCGTGAGTGATAATCACGGGCGCGGGCGGCGCAATATCGGGAGTTGCGGGCAGCGTCGTCGGCTGAGAAGGGATGGGTTGCGGCTGAGCGACCGGGCGGGTCAGCACAGTGGGACGCGTGTAATTCGGAGATGGCTGCTCGGTTGTTTTCGTTTGGGCTAAGGCGTGCGTTTGCGCGAGCGTTAGCAGAACAAGGAGAGAGAAGGTAAAGGCGATCTTATTCCAGCTTGATTGTCGGGTCATTCTTTTCTCCATTAACGGTCTCCGACCGGGATGATGCATCATAACATGAGCGTGTCCGGCCTGATTCAAAAAAATTACATCGGAGATGCCGACGCCTGTCTTTGATGTCGCATTGGGCATGGCGGGATGCACGCGGTTAATTTTCCAAAACAATCAATACGCTTTAAGTCCCAAGTCCGTTGACAATGCTCAGACCACGCTCATAGAATCTTCAAGAGCGTTTATTCAATTCTCGTGCGACGAGACAACCAACCTGTTACCGTTGAAAACATACGTGCAACGCGCCGGATGCGCGGGCCGCAGATTCGCGCGCGTCTCGCAGAGTTTCGCGAGGTTTGGGAGAATGGATCAGATGAGCGGCTCTGGGAAGAGATGGTCTACTGCATCTTTACTGCCGGAGCGTCGGCGCGCATGGGACTCCATTCAGTCGAAGCCGTCAGGCACTTACTCTTTGATGGCAGCCGCGAAGAGATGACGGGGGCGCTTATCAAGGCGCGCTCACATCGTTACCCGGCGGCGCGTCCCGGCTACATCGTCGTGACGCGCGACTTTTTGCGTGAAGATTGCGGGATGCGGTTACGTGAACGACTGACGAGTTTGACCGATCCGCTTGAGCGCCGCGATTGGCTGGCACGGACGCGCAGCATCAAAGGTCTCGGATACAAGGAGGCCAGTCACTTCCTGCGCAACATCGGACTGCGCGGCTACGCAATTCTGGACAAGCACATCTTGCGAAGTCTCGCAGAACTCGGCATTGTCGAATCGCCGGAACCGCCGTCAACTCGCGCACGTTATCTGGAGACAGAGGAACGACTCAGACGATTCGCCCGCGATGTGCGAATTGATTTCGACGAACTCGATCTTGTTCTCTGGTCAATGAAGACGGGAGAAATCTTGAAATAATGCAGAAGTCAGGAGCCAGAATCCAGAATCCAGAATAAAAACAAAAGCGGCTCTCCACCTCTTAATTCTGAATTCTGTCTCCTGGCTTCTGGATTCTGCTTTAGAAGTGAGGCCTCAATGCGAATAAGTAATATGAGGATCAAGTTGGGCCGACGGGTTGTCGGAAGTTTAGCTGGTTTGATTATTTGCCTGATGCTTGTGGCGGGTTCTGCGGATGTTGTCTTTGCGGGAGATAAGACGCGCAGCCGCGCCGAGCGGGCATTGCGGGAAGGGCTGTATGATCTGGCGGAGAAACTGTTTCGTGAAGCGCTCGACTCTAACGCGCGCGACCACGCGGCTCGACTCGGCTTGAGTTATACGCTGCTTAAGATGAGACGATTGGTGGAGGCCTTCGATCAAGCAGCGCGCGTCATCGCCGTTGACCTCCTGTCGGCGCGCGCCCATTCTCTGCTCGGCACGGCCATGCTCGCCTCTGGCGACTTTCAAATGTCTGTCGAAGAATTTCGCACGGCGCTCAGTCTTAAAGAAGACGAGCCGTTGGCAGTTGCGGGGCTGGCGATGGTTGATTTCTACGAGAATCGCTTGAATCCGAGCCTCGAAGGGTTGCGCCGCGCTATATCTCTTGATTCCAAAGAGCCGGATTTTGTTTTCAGTCTCGCGCAGGCTGCTGCGCGCGCCGAACGTTATAAGGAAGCGGCCAACGCTTATGAGCGTTTCCTCGTCATTGCGCCGCGTACAGATGAAGACCGCCGCGCGCGCATTCGCGGCTTGATTGATTTCCTTCGCTACCTGGGTAGCCGGAAAAAGCTTTATGATTTGAATGGAGCGGGCCAGACGAGCGTGCAATTCGAGATGCCCAACAACCGCCCGATCATCAGCGTTCGGGTGAACGGGCGAAAAGAGCCTTTGCGCTTCGTGCTGGATACAGGCTCAGGCATCTCCGTCATTTCGGACGAGACGGCGAAGCAGCTTGGCTTGAAAGCGGTGGCGCGCGGCGGAATGGCTCGCGCTGTCGGCGGAAAGTTCGAGATCGTCTATGGCTTTCTTCAATCAATGGAGATCGGCGACGCGAGAATCGAGAACGTGCCCGTTTACATTCGTCATTTCTACAGCGATGGAATTCCCGTTGACGGTTATATCGGCTTGGCAGTCGTTAACAAATACTTCACGACCGTGGATTACGGCGCGCTCTCCTTTACACTGAAACGCCAGCGCGTAGGCGACGACTCGACTGCGCCTCTTTCCGCATCCGGCATCGAAATCCCGATCCGCACCACGTCAAGCGGTTTTCTGAGCGGGGAAGTTCAGGTTGAAGGCATTAACGACCCGCTCAATTTCATCATTGATACGGGCGCAAGCATTTCTGTGGTCTCTGAAAAGATGATGGAGCTTGATGAGATGAGCAACTTCAAGCATCCGTCGCGGATGCGAGTTTACGGCGCAGCCGGAATCGCAGAGGGCGTGCA
>JACCVS010000108.1 GCA_013698055.1 Acidobacteriota bacterium | reverse complement strand
TCTTCGGGCTTAACTTTGAAGAGCCTGACATTGAGGGTCTTGTAATTAACGCTATAGACCGAAAATGCGCGCGGCGCGGATGGGTCCAGCACGACGAACGCTTTGCCGGAAGAGACGAGCGAGGGCGGCGCTGGCCCGACGTTGAAAGTCAGCGGGACGTTTGAACTGAGCGTCTGCCCGAATTGATCTTTGAGCGAAGAAGCGAGGGTGACTTTGTAGACAGTTCGCCCGCGCTTGACGCCTTCGATGGAGAGCGTCTGGCCGTAAACGTTCACCTTCATTCCGGGAATTTCAGGCTCGACGCGAATCTGCGATTGCTCAAACAAGGCTGCGTCCACGGGATTGGATAAATCTATATACCACGGATCGAAGGGAGTGCATTTCTCGTTATAGCCGCACCTCTTACCGGTGACGCGGAACAGGCCGTATGTGCGATAGGAAAAAGCCTGCGCTGACGTGGTCGTGCGCGGGCCTTCGGCTGAAGGCGTGCCGGGGCCGATTTGAACATTGATGCCCGAATCAACCGGAAGCGCGAGGCGCGCATCTCCGGTTTCAGAATTAACTGCGCGGAAGGCGAGCCAGCGTCCGTTCTCGGCGGACTTCGCAAGCTGGCTGACTGTCTTATCTGCTTCGACTTCCTGCTGAGTGGCGAGCCGAACCTTTAACTGGCTGCTTCCACCGACAACTTTAATCGTATTCAGCACCGCTGCCGGATCAATGCGCTGGTCAAACTCGACGAACATCAGCGTGTCGCGCGTTGTCGGCGTGTTGGGAGAAGGATAGCTAGACTTCACCGTCGGAGGCGGCGTGGCGAACGTCCACGTTTTGGTTGTAGAAAAAGTTCCGCCGTTAGCCGATTTCGTTCCCGCAACGACTGTTGCCGAATACTGCGTCGCCATCGGAAAGCGTCCATCCGGAACGAACAGCAGAGTCTTCGTGCCGACCCAGCGCCATTTGCCGGGCGTCTGCGGCGAGAGTCGCACGGGAACATCCTGCGCCGCGAGGTCGTCGTTTGAAGTCACCGCCACCATCGGCTGAGAAAACGTGATGCTGAGTTGCGGCGCGAGCGGTATCTCTCCTTCGGGCGCAAAGCGCAGGACTTCGAGCGGCCCGGCGGCGGCTGTGTTAGGCGGCGGCACAGCTTCAGACGATGGAAACGAGACGTTGACGGTTTTCCCAGTGCGCGGCGGAGGCAGCGAGCGGTCACGCATGGCGAAATCCTGCTGGTCTCCCTCTTCAGCTTTGACGGGCGGAAGGCGCTTCAGCACGTTCTGGACTTCGCTCTCCGTCAGGCGCGAGCTTTGCGCGGGCGTGATTGGCGTCCGGTTCTCGGGCTGCCCCGCGCCTTCGCTTAAACGAAATTGCAGACCTTCCTTCATTTGCCCACCGTTAGATTCATCTTCGCTGTCCGACTCCTGCGCGCTTGCGGCGAAGGCCGAAGCGACATTGATTTGGGGAATGCTACCGGCAAAGATAAAGAAAATTAAGGAGAGGCTGAGGATCAGTTTTAGATGCTTCATGGGTTATGTTTCTCGCTCGAATCAAAGTTAATTAAAATCAGGGAGATTTCAAAATTCACTTGTGCTGGCTCGGTAAAACATTTTCCAGCACGGCTAGAACGCCTCAGCTACTTCAACTTGCATAAGATTCTTTCTGAGAGTGGTTAACAAAATCAGGAAAGTCTTAGACAGGATTAGCAGGATTGACATGATTGGGGAGGTCGGGAAATAAAATACAAAGGGGTTTCTTTCCATCCTGTTAATCCTATCAGATTCCTCTCTTTAGTCGTGCTTGTAGATTCTTAACCGACTTCCAGATAACCTTCACCCATGAAGCGGCATTGCCCGCCGACTTTCACGCTGCTGATCTCGCCCGCTTCGTGTTTGATGACAATCTTGATGATGCTCGGACGCCCCATCTCGATGCCTTGTTCGCTCGTGAACTCTGATTTCTGAGCTACAGGGAAAACCTCATGACGCACGAGGTAGCAGCCCAGCGGCCCGCTCGCGCCGCCTGTCGCAGGGTCTTCGGTGATGCCGAGCCCGGGAGCAAACATGCGCGAGTGAACGCTTGAGCCTTCAAGTTCCGTCTCCTTCGTGAAGACGAAAACCCCTGAGATGCCGCCATCGCGCAGAGCTTTTTCCCAGAAATCGAGGCGAAATCGAACGGCGCGGATTGATGCCAAATCCTTCAACGGCACGAAGAGAAAGGGAACGCCGCAGGAGACAACCTCAAGCGGCCACTCAGTCTCAATTGCATCGGGTGCAATGGACAACATCTCGGCGATCAGGCTGGCGTCATTGAAGCGCGGGCCGAAACTGGGAAGCGGCTGCTGCATCCAGATGATGTCGGGCACAGCGTCTTTGAATTTAAGAGTGACGGGGATTGTGCCCACGCCCTCTTCGAGCTTAATCGTTATCTCATCCGCCCCAAGCTCGATCATGTGCTCGCGTGCGAGAATGAAAGACGTGCCGACGGTCGGGTGTCCAGCCATCGGTAGTTCCGACGCGGGAGTAAAGATGCGAACGCGGTAATCGTTCTCAGGATCATCTGGCGGCAGCACGAAGGTCGTCTCTGAGAGATTGAGTTCTTTGGCGATTGATTGCATGAGTTCCACAGAAATCCCACGACCGTTTGTGAAGACAGCGAGCGGGTTTCCGCCGAAAGCGCGATTGGTAAAGACATCAACGATGTGGTAACGAAGTTTCCTCATTTTCTTCTCATGAAAATTAAAAAAGTGACGGGCCGGAGGTCAAATACTTTTCCATTTGCCCGAATGGAGCAGTTGTCAAAAGATGCCCGTAGCCAGAGAGTTTCAGATTCATTTGCAAAGCGAAACGGATGGCGGCGTGATTTGCGCCGGGAACTATCAGGCGAATCTGCTCTGCCTGTGCGAACGCCTCGCGACAGGCCGATTCAAGCAACGCTTCGGCATCCTCGTCTTCCAGCCATGCGGCGGGGCCAACTGTGCCTTTGTTGAGATAGTAGTAGCCGACGATGCGGTCAGCACACATCATCTGACGCCCTTCCAACTTCACTTCAGTAACCCAGAATTGATGGTCAGGCTCTCGCCGGGTCGCGCGAATTTGCTCATCAATCTCCATTGCGGCTGACAATTCAAGCGGCTGCGTTTCATAACCGCAACGTTTCTCCGGCAACTTGCATGGCTGACCATAAAAGTTCAGCAGTTGATATCCGGGAAGCATTCCCATCTTCATATAAGACGCCATCGCCTGAAGGTCTATGGACGACCAGGTGAAGAAAACGGAAGCGCCCGCTGCCGCGCCTTCATCCCAGACCTGCTTAAGAAGAGGACGACCAACTTTCTGTCCCTGCAAATGAGGAATTGTCCAGAAGCCTGAGAGAAACCACAGGTGATCGCGCACTATCGCATGACAAATCGCTCCGAGCTTGCCGTCAACCTCCGCGACCAGAAAGATTCCCGTTCGCCGGATGTAATCGTAAACCTTTTCGATGTACTCGCGCGGCGGCAAAGGCCAGTTCAAATTCCAGCGCTGATTGAGATCGGCTACAGTCGCTAAAAAAAGCTCGACCGCTTCGGGCATCTCGGCTTCACGAACAGGGCGATAATGAGCTTCAGTCAACTTCGACTTCTCCCGGTCAATTTAATTAATCACAGGCGCTTTGAATCAACGACACCGGTTGCAGTCTCAGTCGTGCGTCTCAAAGCAATCGGCGGCTCGATGAGCGCAGGCTCGGTCGCGCGCGAATCGCTCTCTCTATCTGGAACAATGATTGCTCCCGCCTGATAATCGTTAATCTTCCACTTACGCGGCACTCTGCGGATGCCCAGCGGGTAGATGGTGAGATCGCCCCTCGCATCTATCTTTAACTTAAGAAAACTTTTCCAATCTTCGACAGCGATTGTCGAGAAGGCTTCATTGAAATGGCGACCGAAGAAACTCGAAGATATTAGGAGATACAATCCCTGAATGAACGAGCCGACGATGTAGCCGCCGATTAAAATCAAAATCACCGCGAGCAGAACTCTCAGATCGAAATTAAAAACGTGTCCGCCCTGTGTCAATTGATAAACCCAGTTCAGCTCGACTGAGCCGATCTTCAGCGGCAGATTGTTCCAGCGCGAGGTGTTGGCGACCACGCTCAAGACAAAATAGATGGACGCGAGCGCGACCGTGAAAGCGGAGAGGATATGCGCGAGCGCGTGCAATGATCCCATGATCCAGCGATAAATCTTCGAGTGTGTATCAGTAAAAAGCACGAACCCTAAGACAGTGAGCAGCACCCAGAAGAGGGTTGAAGGACTGTTCAGCACCGTGTGCAGCGTTGTGCCGATGATGTTCTTCAAGCCGACGACGGAACGGATGCCCGATGCCGTTTGCTCGATGTGCTTGAAGTCCGAGACAACCGCCAGAGTCGTTAAGAGATAAAGTCCCGCCGTTAAAAACCCGAACGTCCAGCTTTGATTTCCCTTGAGGTAAGGAAAGATGAGATTACGCCAGCACAGCTTTCTTGAAACTTCTTCGGGCGGAAAGGCTGCCTTCTTTTCAAAGACACGACCTGAACTTTTCTCTGTGAGTTCTGAGACATCTTTGCCTAAAAGCCCCATGTGAGTCGGGTGAAGAAACGCGCCGCCGCCGCCCGCCGTGATTTTCTGCGTGGAAGATTCATCGACGGCTTCGTGGCGGCGATAATGATGAAGGTCGCCCGCGATGAAGACGGCGATTTTCTTGCCCAGCATGGTTTCGAGAAACGAGAGATTGCTTTCAGAGATGCTGGAATCGAGATGCTCGTACATCCGCGCGAATATCCAGTGCGGCTCGGCGTGGCAGAGGATGATGCGGTCTGTCTCCTTCATCTCGGCGGCGACGCCTTTGAAATATTCCACCTGCGGCGCGTCAATGTCCGAGCCGAGCTGCGTGTCCGTTCCGAGCAGCCACCAGCCATGCGGGAGTTTCAAAGCGAAGTAGCTGCGGCTCTGCCGTGTGCGCCAGCCACCGAACCAACGCTTCGAGCAGAAGAGGCGGGAGAAAGAGATGAGACTGTCGTACCAATCGTGATTGCCCGGAATGGCGAAAGCGTGCGGATGCTCCTCGCGCGCTTTCGTCGGAAAAGCTATTTCATAAGGCTTGACGAGACGCTGATCGTATTCCACGCGGTCAGCCGCCGGGTAAACCTGATCGCCGCCGAAGATCAGCAAATTGCCGCGTTGGGTTTGAGCGCGCTGCTTCTCGCCGCTCTCTGTATCCATGTACTCGAAGTCGCGCGAGTCTTCGCTGAGGTGATAAGCGACAGCGTAAGTCGAATTCCAGCCCTCGCCGAGATCAGCAACATAGTCAATCCAGATTTCATCGCGCCTGCGGCTTTCGTCCAACTCGCACAACTCGTGGCCGTCATCCTTGTAGTGATGCGTGTAATCATAAATCTCCGGGCGACCCGAAGCGAGGGCTTCCACGAGGCGGCGGTCTGAGTGGCGACCAAAGATGGTCGAGATGGCGACTTGAAGCCCTGTGCGAACAAGCTGGCGCGGATCGTACCAGCCGACCATCGGCAATTGTTTGAAACTCGCAGCGGCAGGCGGGGTGACGTTAACGATTTGTTGCGGAGTGGAAATACCTGCCTGGTTTTCCTCAACCTGCGTTTTTTCGCTCTTGTTGGTCATAACGCGTCACGCTCAATATACCGCATCGCTCGGCGTTGGGAATATACAAGAGGCGAACGACCAGGTAACGCAGGAGCTTAAAATAAGAACGCCATCCCGCTATCACCTGTTGGCACATAGTTTTGGGTGTGGCGGAGTTGTCTGGCGCGGCCTCTGATGAGATTACTTGACTGGCGTATGTTTCCGGTTCGGTCAACATGAGTATTGACAGGTTTCCAGGATAAGCATAAAATTCGGAACATAAAACAAGTCAAGGGAAGCTGTACTCGCGTAGTTCCTGACACTTGGAATTGCAGTGCGAGAGAAGAGCCAAACACTAGGCTCTCTACAGTCAATCGGTGAACGTAAGCACCGTTCCCAAAAGAGTGTTTGGAGCTTTCCAACATGCGCGCGCCCCACAGGGTTTTTCAAGACTGAGTGGGGCGTTGTCGTGTCTGGGCGAAAGTGTTGTTGTCAGCATGAATCACATAAAGCCCCCTTCTCTTAATGCCTCCAGTAATTGCTTCTTCTTAAAAACACCTACCTTGAATTCTTGTTTATCCAGTTGAGCCTCAAAAGAGAACTCACCAGTAAATGTAATAGATAGATTAGCGACTTCCTTATTTATAAACCTTGAAGGAATTGGCAATGACGAAGAAAAGTTCTCAGTGCGCTGAGTCTCTTTCAACCACAGAATATGCTGGTCTAGCCGATTCTGTAAGTCAATACCTCCATCTTCTTGTTTCCAGAAGCCGTTTTTCTTCAACTCGACTAAATATCCAGTTCTAGGCGGCGGCTTCGGTTTATTAACAAAGACATTGTGGTGTACATTATGCCTCTTCTCATAACGGCTTTCTATCTCCTCCTCGGCAAAGAAATATATAATGCCGCGAGTTATCACTAGATCGCCTTTAAAAGAATACTGACCCAAAGTTTTGTAGTATTTAACTTCTTTAATGGTCGCGGGTAAGGTCATATCTCTGTTCCTGTAAAAGTAGGATTAGCATATAATATCCGTTTCACCTGATGTAAATCGGGTTTGAGATAATCCAGGGCTTGTCTTTAACAAGGCTGCCAAGCTGCGTGAGATAGACCTCGACGCGGTAAACGCCACGCTCTGCGATTGGAAATTCTTTCCTTGACGCTCCGTCTTCATCACGGATGACCTGACCGTCCTTGATGAGCAGGACGCGAGACTGGACGGGCGTGGTGATAATCAAGCGAACTCCGTCCAGAAGCTCGATCTCATCGCCCATAATCTTTCTGCCCTGACTGTTTTCGGCTGAGAAGGTGAAGCCTGTGGAGTCGCCGAAGAGATCGAAGGCGATGTAACAATGGCCGCTGGCCAGAGCTGCGAGTAGCGTCTCGGAAGTTAAAGGTTTCTCTTTTTCGATCAGCACGTGGTTGCGGACGACGCTGAAGGTGCGCTCGTAAGGATCAAGGTGAACTCCGATGAGACGCTTTCCCGTCCTGTCTCCTACCTGAAAACCGACGTTAGCGTGAGCGTCGTTTCCCGCGATGGCGACGACTTTGCGATTCTTCGCCGCTATCAACTCATCCCACTTTTTC
>JACCVS010000096.1 GCA_013698055.1 Acidobacteriota bacterium | reverse complement strand
AAGATGGAAGAGAGCATCGAAGTCATGCTCGTCAGATTTCGATGCGAGAGCATGACGGCTTTTGGATGTCCTGTAGTGCCGGAAGTGAAGATGAGCGACGCGACTGATTGCGCCTGCACGCGCGCTGGCAGAAGCGCGATGCGCTGGTCTTCCGTCTGCTCGTCGGGCATAGCGAAGACTTCTTCAAAGCGCCAGATGCGAATCGGCTCTACTCCGGCTGCGGCTAACTTTTCGGCAAGATCGGAGTGCTTGTCGTACATCTCCTGGCTCACGACAATGCCTGCCGCATCTCCGGCGCGGGCGAAGCTGACAATCTTTTCAGTAGAAACATCAGGATCAACGGGAATGCAGGTCGCTCCGGCTTTCAAGACGCCGAAATAGGTCATGCCCCATTCCGGCGCGTTATGGCTGAGGAGCATGACGCGCATCCCCTGCGTGATCCCTTCACTGGCGAAGAACGCAGCGGCGCGCGTGGCCAATTCGCGCAAATTGGCGTAGGTGTATTGCTCCTTGCGCCCGTCGCGCTCAATTCGCATGGCGACGCGGGTGGCGTGGCGCTTGGTGGCCGTCTCGAAGAGTTCGAGCAAATCGCGGTAGGTATAAACGCGCTTGGGCTGAGCGCGCATGTCTTCTTCGAGCTTCGGAAAGACCCACTTCTTGAGACCGGGAAAATGGATGTTCATCCAGTAGTCGTACCAGTCGTACTTTTCAGGATGCCAGGGGAGAAATGATTGCTCGTCCTTGCGGACACGCGACATCAAAGAGCGCACATTGTCGGCGCGGAAGATATAAGCGTTCTCGACCGTGAACGGGCTGAACATCTCGAATGCTTCCTGCGTCTCGTGCGTCAGTTCTTCAAAGCGGTCAACGTTCTGTTTGACGCGATCAATAACCTCGGCGACACGGCCTCCGCCCCAGCGCGGACGCACGCGGTCGAGAAGGCCGGAAACCTTTTTGGCCGCCGCGTTAATCATCGGCGTCGAAGTTCGATCAAAGTGTGCCGGGGTGACTGGCTTCGTCTCCATGCGCGCGGCAATCTGGTTGACAAGCTTGAAGCCGGTCTCCTTCTCGTCGAAATGTTTTCTTTTGTAGAGGCCGAGTAGCCCGACGATGCGGCGCATGTCGTTCGGATTCGAGTCTCCGGTGGCGGCTTGATGCACGAGCCGCGGCTCTTCGACACACGCCTGAGCGGCGACAGCCAGCATGACGGCGGCGACCTGATCCACGGGCGTGATGTCCAGAATCAGCTTCTCGTTGACGGGAATCAAAGATTGGCCTTTGAGCGCGATGAAGATGAGCGGCGCGGTCGTCGTGAAGCCTTCGTTCCAGCCGGGGAACGGATATGACATGGCGGATTCGACGATTGATGGGCGAACGATAGAGCGAACAATACCGTCTTCGGCAGCGACGAGTTGCTCGCCGAGGCTCTTGGTGTAAGTGTAGATGTTCGGCCAGCCCCACCAGGCAGCGCGCTCAATGCCGAGGTCGGTCAAGCGCGTGCGCGTCCACACCTTTCGCTCACGAGCGACGGCCAACCCCATCGAGTCCAGATCGTCAGGGTCACGGCCTTCTTCGATCAGGCGCTTACGCGCCAGTTCACGGAAGCGCGCCGCCGTTAGTGCGTCCCGCGCTTCATCTCGAACGCGGTCGGCGAGACGCGCACAATCCCTGATCTCACTCTCGACAGAGAACTCCACGCCCTGCATGTCGTCCTCATCGCGGCGCGGGAAATAGCCTATGACGGGGTCTGATTCCCAGACCGGGCCGGAACGATTGCCCGCGACAAAACAGGTCGAAACGTGGACGAGCGCAGGCCGCTTCATCCGCTTCGTAAACTTGATAACGTTTTCCGTGCCGACGACATTGGTGCGAAGCGCGCTCTCCAGCGTCGGGTTGAATGTGACGTTACCCGCGCTGTTGAGGACAACGTCCACGTCGTCGGCAATGCGCTGCGCCTCTTCTTCCGTGTAGCCGATATTGGTTTCGCCAATGTCCCCGCCGACGACCACAACCTTATCCCGGATGAAGCCTTCGAAAGCGTCTCCATAACGCTCACGCAAAGGGTCGAACGGCGGGG
>JACCVS010000095.1 GCA_013698055.1 Acidobacteriota bacterium | reverse complement strand
TGCGAGATGTTCGAGACGAAAGCCGACTTCAGACGGTCGTGCTCGCGCAGGCGATCATAAGCTGAAACCAGTTCGCCATGCTGCTTGACCTCTTGCGTGATATCACGAAAGACCGCGACCGCGCCTTCAGGGCTTCCGTTTTCGCCCGTCAACGGAGTGGCGGACATGGCGACGACACGTTTTTCTCCATCTGCCTGAATGATTTCAAGCTGCTCGCCCGAAAGATGCTCGCGCCGTTCGAGCGCGCGACTGAGCGGATGCTCCTCAGCAGCCAGAGTTCGACCGTGTAAGTCTCTAAAGGCCATGTCGGCGATCAGAGCCTCTGTGCCGTCGCGAAATTCTTCAGGCGTGCGCCCGATGATTTTCGCGCCCGCAGGATTGACGCGATAACGCCCCTGCCGATTGATGATGATGACGCCCTCGTTCATCTGGTTGATGATGCCCTCAAGCTCGGCAGCGCGCGTCCGCTCGGCGGCGAAGGCGGAGGTGGCGAGTTTTTCCGCTCGCACGCGCTTGGAGACTTCCGAGAGAACCAAAATCAAATCGCCGCGCCCGGCGCTGCGCGCGCTCGTCGGCCAGATCGTAACATCCCAGAAGCTGCCTGCAGCATTGTCCGCATTCTCTTCCCTGTCGCGCGCGACGAGGTTCAATGGCAGGCCATAAGTGACGAAAGGTTTGCGCGAGCGGCGCACGTCTTCGACGATGTCGCTCAGAACGGCCATCCCTGCCGCCGCTTCATACAGGCCGCGCCCCGAAAGGGCAGCAGCTTCACGATTGACGTAACCTGCGAACGTTGAATTGGCGCGGCGAACAATCAGGCGCTCATCCAAAACCGCCAGCCCCAATGGCAAACCGTCCAGCACTTCTTCGATGAAAGCGCCCTGCGTCTGCAATTCACCGAACTTCGTTTCCAGTTGCGATGCCATGACGTTGAAATTCTGCGCCAGCGCGCCGACCTCATCGTCTGTTTCGACCGCCACCCGCTCCCGCAACTGCCCTTCCCCAAGCGTTGATGCTGTCGCTGCGAGTTTTCGCAAAGGCTTGGTGAACCGACCAACAGCCCAGACACCGAGCAGGATGGAAGCCAGCAGCACGAGCGCCCACGTCGCCGTCAATATGAAGATGGAACGTCCCGCCGTCGTGTTTTCTGAAACGGACACGCCGACGACAACGCTCCATCCAAACTGCTCGACGCGCTTCATGGCTGTCATGCGCGTGACGCCATCGTTCCATTTTCCCCGTCCGGCCTGAGCCGTGAAATTCAGGGTTGCCGGGATAGAGGAAGGTGAAGAAGGATTCTTTAACGCACGGCCTTGAGCATCAAAGACTGCAATGGCAGTCCCCGCGTCCGACGCTGTATCGCGATGCAGCCGGGCGTAGAGAGCCTGTGCTTCGTCTGTAGGAATTGCATCGGCTCGCGCAACATAGGACGGGTGATCTTCAAGCCAGGCGAGGAGTGAGCCTGCGGCGGCTGTCGTTTCGATGCGTGCAGTAGTGGATGCCTGCTCGTCCAAATCTCTGCGATAGTTGTTGAACTGGATGAGGCTGACGACGAGCAAAGGAAGAGAGAGCACGGCAAGCACCAAAAGCAGCTTGGCACGCACGCTTCGTAGCAGGGACAATTGTTTATCCGACCTCGTCATCGCTGCCTGTTCTCCGGGAAATCGGTCCGGCGACGGCGCGGTGGCGGCCAGACGGAAGTGCGTGTTTCGACGGGCGGGCGAAGGCTGGCGGCATAGACCACAACCGACTGAGCGATCAATTCGTCCACGAAACGGTCTGCGCGCCTGAGCGCGTCGCGCAATTCCCAGAGGTCTCCCTCGGTGGCGCTGATTCCCTCGCGCCATAGAAAATCGCTAAAGACCTTGCGAAAGATCATCAACTCGCGTGCCACTTCGTCAATCAAAGCACCTTGATGAAAACGAACCTGCGCGTGAGCGCGCAAGCGCCGCGCGGATTCTATGATCTCGTCATCAGTAGCCAACTGGTCAATTATTTGTGCGATTTCCAGCAGCGCATCCGGGAAATGATCTACGAGTTGCTCGTAAGAGAGGATGGCCGGAAGCTCCGTCCGCCGTTCCGCATACATTTCATCCACCCACGCGCGGATGATCGCTTCTTCCTGTTTTCTGATTAGTGTGGTGAATTGTTGAGGCATGGGAGATACGGAAAGCAGAAGGCGGAAAGCAGCAGGCAGTGATTGGAATGTTGCCGCCTTCTGCCTTCTGCTTACTGCCTACCGTCCTTAGGCAGTAAGCGACTTAAGAGAGCCTCCAACTGGTCAAAATCAATGGGTTTGGTGACATAATCGTTGCAGCCTGCAGCCAGCGCATCGGCGTGGAAATCTGCTGTGTCGTGGGCGGAAACGGCCACAATCGGGACATCGCGTAATTCTGCGTACTGACGGATGCGGC
>JACCVS010000087.1 GCA_013698055.1 Acidobacteriota bacterium | reverse complement strand
GAATCATTCGGCGGAAAACGGTTTATATGTTTGAACGCTATACGGAAAAAGCGCGGCGCGTAATTTTCTTTGCGCGCTATGAAGCCAGCCAGTTCGGTGCTCCTGCCATTGAGCCTGAGCATTTGCTGCTCGGCTTGATGCGCGAAGACAAGACCCTGACGGGAAGATTCTTCCCTCGCGCACAGGTCAATATCGAAGCGGTTCGCAAAGAGATTGAAAACCGCACGCTCCTCAGAGAGAAGATTTCGACTTCCGTCGAATTGCCCCTCGCGCCTGAGACCAAGCGTGTGCTGCACTACGCGCACGAAGAGTCAGATCGTCTTCAGCATCGTCACATCGGGACAGAGCATTTACTGTTAGGCCTGCTTCGTGAAGATCGCTCGATGGCGGCAGAGATTTTGTACGAGCGCGGGCTTCGCTTACAAGCCGTGCGCGAAGAGATTGCGCGCCAGACTGGCGCGGACGCACGCGCCTCTGCCAAGAAAGACACGCCGCATCTCGTAGAGTTTTCACGCGACCTGACGGACGATGCTTCATCGGACAAGCTCGACCCGCTCGTTGGCCGAGAAGCCGAGATCGAGCGCGTCGTTCAAATTCTCTGTCGCCGCACGAAGAATAATCCTGTGCTGATTGGCGAACCCGGTGTGGGCAAGACCGCCATTGTCGAAGGTCTCGCGCAGAGAATTGTACGCGGCGAAGTTCCGTCGTTTTTAGAGAACAAGCGTATCCTCTCCCTTGACCTTTCCTTGATCGTCGCGGGCACGAAATATCGCGGGCAGTTTGAGGAGCGCCTCAAACAGATCATGCGCGAGTTGATTGATAATCCCCACTACATAGTCTTCATAGACGAGCTTCATACGCTCGTCGGCGCGGGCAGCGCGGAAGGCTCGCTTGATGCGGCCAACATTTTGAAGCCCGCTTTGTCGCGCGGTGAAATCCAGTGCATAGGCGCGACCACGCCCGGCGAGTTTCGCAAGTCCATCGAGAAAGACCGCTCACTTGAGCGCCGTTTTCAGGCCGTTAAAGTTCCGCCTCCGACCGAAATCGAAGCCGTGCAGATTCTCCACGGCGTGCGCGAGCGTTACGAATCCTTCCATCAGGTGCGCTACACGGATGACGCGCTCGAAGCAGCCGTCTACCAGTCGAGCCGCTACATCCCCGACCGCTTTTTGCCGGACAAAGCCATAGACGTTTTGGACGAGGCCGGTGCGCGCGTCAAGCTGCGTGTGCGCCGCGAGCAAGTCAATATAGAAGAGTGGAATTCTCCTTTCATCGAGTTGCCGAACACTTCCTACGCCGGAGACAAACCGCTCGGCAGCCTTCGGATGCAGGCGGCGGATGAAGACGCGCTCGTCTCGGCGGAAGTCACGCAAGATGACATAGAGGAAGTGATCGCGCGCTGGACGGGCATTCCTATCACGTCGCTCAAGGAAGAAGAGACGCAGAAACTGCTCAGAATTGAAACTGAGCTACATATGCGGGTCGTCTCGCAGCGTCCCGCCATCTCCGCGCTCGCTCGCGCCATTCGCCGCTCACGCGCCGGACTCAAGAATCCGCAGCGTCCCGTCGGCTCGTTTCTTTTCCTCGGCCCGACAGGTGTGGGCAAAACCGAGGTCGCGCGCTCCCTGGCGGAATTTCTCTTCGGCTCAGAGCGTTCGATGATCCGCTTCGACATGTCCGAGTTCATGGAGAAGCATTCGGTCTCGAAGTTGATCGGTTCGCCCCCCGGCTATGTCGGGCACGAAGAAGGCGGTCAACTGACAGAGCGCATCAAGCGCTCGCCGTATTCGGTTCTCCTTTTCGACGAGATCGAAAAAGCGCACCCGGACATTTTCAACATCCTGCTTCAGGTCTTTGAAGACGGCATCCTGACAGATGCGCTCGGCAACACTGTTGACTTCAAAAACGTCATCATCATCATGACTTCCAACATCGGGGCGCGCTTCATTCAGAAGAAAGGCACGCTCGGATTTCAGGCGACGACCGATTCTTCGCGCGAAAAGCTGGAAGAGATGGTCATGTCAACCGTGCGCCAGACCTTCAATCCAGAGTTTATCAATCGCCTGGACGAAATCATCATTTTCGATCAACTGCTGGAAGATGAGTTATTGGATGTCGTCCAACTGCAAATCGAGCAGATGAACCGGACGCTTGCCAATCGCGGCCTCGAAGTTCGTCTGACAGAAGAAGCCAAACGCTGGCTCGTCACGAAGACATGCGCCGACCGTTCTTACGGGGCAAGACCCTTGAGGCGCGCACTGCAAAAGCATGTTGAAGACCCGCTCTCGGAGGCTCTGATTCAGGGACACCTCAGCGAGGCCACGCTGCTTGAAGTCTTTCTTGACGGAAACGAATTGAATTATCGCCCGCTGGGAATAGAAGAAGAATCAGACGACGCGCTGCTGATTCACTAGGGTCAAGTCCAAAGTCCAAAGTCCAAAGTCCAAGGTCTGAGAGCGAGTTCTTGACTTTGGACTTTGGACTTTGGACTTGTTTTCCTTGTATAATCTGCGCCTTTGCTGGACAAAGAAGCTGGCAACGCGCGCCCGCTTGAGCAGAATCCAAAGGTTTTCGAGAACAAGCGCGTCCGGCACTTTTGCCGTTACCTTTTTATTTCGCCTTATTCAGCTCCCTAAAGTCTTCTAAGAATTTCTGAGGGAAATAGCATTTATGCTCAACCGTCGTGCCCCCTTGCTCATCTTATTGGGCATCATTTTCGGAATCAGCGTCCTCGTCGCCGCTTCCCCCGGCGCACAGGCGCAAACTCAACAACGACTCGTCGAAGAGGTTGATATTCAAGGCAACCGCCGCAACCGCGATGAGGATTTGCTCTATTACATCCAGACTAAACCGGAAACTCCCTACAGCCGCGAGCAGGCTGAGCGTGATTTGCAGACGCTACTGGCGCTTAACTTCTTCGATAAATCGAATGCCCGCGTGGAGGTTGAAGACGCGCCCCGAGGCGGAGTCCGCGTCATTTTCGTCGTCACGGAGCTTCCGATTATTCGCGACATCCAGTTTGAAGGCTTAAAGAGCGTGGCCGAAAGTGATGTGCTCAAGGCGTTTCGTGAGCGGCGCATCGGCATTTCAAAGGAAAATATTTTCGATCCCGTTAAACTCCAGAACGCCAAGCGCGTGATTAAGGAGTTGCTGGCGGCGCGTGGGCGACCCAATGCGGTTGTGGATCATCGCGATGACGAAGTTTCGGCCACCTCGACGGCCATCACTTTCGTCATCGCCGAAGGCGAGAGAGTCCGCGTTGTCGAAATCCAGTTCGAGGGCAATCAAGTCTTTAGCGACGGAAGCCTGCGCTCGCAGATGAAGTATGTCAAAGAAGCCGGATTGGTTACGCGCTTTAAGAGCCAGGACATTCTCGACCGTGAAAAGCTCGAAGTTGATCTGCGCCTCGTTCAATTCTACATGCGCTCAAAAGGCTATTTGCAGGCGCGCACGGGTGAGCCGCGCGTCGAAGGCTTAGGAAAGCGCCGGACAGGACTCTTCATCCCACTGCCGTTCCTTTCGTCAACTGACGAAGCCCTGCGCGTGACCGTGCCCGTTACCGAAGGCAAGCTCTATCGCATCGGCTCGCTCAAGGTCGAAGGCAACTCGATCTACTCCGAGCAGATCATCACCAGCATCATTGATCTTAAGCCGGGCGATATCGCCAATGGCGAGCGCATCGGCAAAGCTCTTCAGGAAGACCTGAAGAAAGCCTACGGCCAGCAGGGATTCATCCAGTATGAATACGATGTCGAGCCGACCTTCAAGGACAATCCACAAAACCCGAAGGAAGGCATCGCGGATTTTGTATTCACGATCACAGAAGGCAAGCAGTTTACCTTGCGCCGCCTGGAATTCTTAGGCAACACGTTTACGCGCGACAACGTGCTTCGGCGCGAAGTCCTCGTCAACGAAGGCGACATTTTCAACCAGCGATTCTTTGAAATCTCTGTCTTGCGCCTGAACCAACTCGGATTTTTCGATCCGCTTGACGCAGAGCGCGACGCAGACTTTCGCACCGACGAAGAAGAGGCGCTCGTTGACATTAACCTGAAAGTGGCCGAGCGCGGTCGCCAGCAGATTTCCTTCAATGGCGGCATCTCCGGCGTCGGCGGCTCGTTCTTCGGCCTCGAATATTCAACCAACAACCTCCTGGGTCGCGGCGAAACGCTCTCGCTCAATCTGGCCTATGGCAACCGGCAGCGCTCGTTTCAGTTCTCTTTCACGGAGCCGTACATTAACAATCGTCCGATTACAGTCGGGTTCTCGATCTTCGCAACCTCGCAAAAGTTCTTTGGCGAGGGTACGTTCCTTTCAAACAATCAGGACGCACAACAGGGACTTTTCGGCTCGCAGCTCGATTTTCTGAACGTGAACGAAGAAAACCTTTTCACTCGTGACTCCATCGGTGCCTCCCTTTTCGCCAGCGCGCCTCTTTCAGAGTTCATGAAGAAGACTACTTTCTCGCAATTGTCGCGCGTCGGATTGTCTTATCAGATTTCGCAGACGAGCGTGAAAGACCCTGCGGTCAATCAGGATGCGACCGGTACGAATTTCATTCCGACCATTTACGGACAACCGAACATTCTGACCAGCCGCGTGGCGGGAACATTCGCTTACGACTCGCGCGGCTTTGCCAAAGACCCGAACGATCCCGTTCGGGGGCGCTCGGTTTCCGCATCTGTTGCGCTCTCAGGACTCGGCGGCGATGTCCGCACATACGCGCCGCAAATTTCATTCACGCAGTATTACCCCATTCGTCGCAAAGGCAGAGACCAGCAGCCCGAAGTCTTCGGTTTCCGTATCGTCGCTGCCAACATCGGGAGCTTTGCTACGACGCAAACGATCAGGGATTCAGCCTCGCTCGCCTTCATTGACGGCATCCCGATCTACGAGCGATTCTTCCTCGGCGATGAGTTTACGATTCGTGGCTACAATGTGCGCTCGATCAGTCCCATCGTTCCGCTCGACACGTTCATCACGACGCGCAACGTCGTGCTCTCGTCCACCGCTACGGGCACGGCTGTCTCCGCGGGACTTCCGGCGCAGTTCAGCAACATCGGCAATCTGACAGGCCC
>JACCVS010000080.1 GCA_013698055.1 Acidobacteriota bacterium | reverse complement strand
CGTTGAAGCCGATGATGACGACAGCCGTGCTCGATGCCCCGGCCTGTGTCGCGGAAGCCAGTAACACGTCGGACTCAGTGATCGCGCCGACGCCGGAGCGAATCACTTTCACCTTGATCGTTTCGGTCGAGAGCTTCTGCAATGTGCTTCGCAAGACTTCGACCGAACCTTGCACGTCGGCCTTGATGACGACGAGCAGTTCCTTGATCTCCGTCTCGCCGAGCGCCTCTATACCGCGCTTGGTTGATTGCAGGAGTGTGTTCTGGCGGGTCAGCATCTGGCGGTGAGCCGAAATACTTTGCGCCTTGGTGATGTCCGCGACGACCTGGAAAGATTCTCCGGCCTGCGGCACTCCCTGAAGTCCCAACACCTCGACCGGCGTTGCTGGCCCTGCTTCCGTGATAGCGTTGCCGCGATCATCGAACATGGCGCGCACCTTGCCGAAAATCTGCCCGACGATAAAAGGATCGTGGGCGCGCAAAGTGCCCTGCTGAACGAGAACGGTTGCGACCGAGCCGCGCCCGCGATCCAGCTTGGCTTCTAGTACAACCCCGCTGGCTAATCTGGTCGGGCTGGCTTTGAGATCGAGAATGTCCGTTGTCAGCAGGATGGTCTCAAGCAGCGTGTCGAGGTTCTCGCGCTTTTTCGCGGAGACCTGAACCATCTCAGTTTCGCCGCCCCATTCAACGGGCTGCAAACCCAGATTGGCGAGTCCCTGCTTAACGCGGTCGGGATTGGCATCGGGGCGGTCAATCTTGTTGATGGCTACGATGATGGGAACGCCCGCTGCACGCGAGTGCTCGACGGCCTCGATTGTCTGCGGCATGACGCCATCGTCCGCAGCGACGACGAGGACGACCACGTCGGTGGCCTTCGCTCCGCGTGCGCGCATCATCGTAAAGGCTTCGTGGCCGGGTGTGTCGAGGAAGACGACGCGGCGGGTTTCAGCAGGATTGTCAGAACTTGGAACCTGCACGCTGTAAGCGCCGATATGTTGCGTGATGCCGCCTGCTTCACCTGCCGCGACATCAGTTGTCCGAATGGCGTCGAGCAAAGATGTCTTACCGTGATCCACGTGCCCCATGATGGTGACGACGGGCGCGCGCGGCAACTCCACGTCGTCCGTATCGGTCGCGATTAAATCCTCAAACTCTTCTTCGGCGACCATCTCTTCAAACGGGACGAAGGTCACTTCGTAGCCGAAGCGATGGGCAAGATCAATTGCCACATCGTCGTTCAAAGGTTGGTTAATAGTCGCGAAGACTCCGCGTTGAAGCAGCAGCGTCACGATGTCCTTCGGCTTGATGTTGAGCTTTTCGGCAAACTCCTTGACGGTCGAGCCTTCGATGATGCGGACAGTCTTGAGTTCGCCCGCGATGGTTGCAACATCCATGCTGAGGCGTCCGGCGATGCGATCTTCGAGCGAGAGAGCTTTCGGCGGCGCAATGAAATCGCGGTCGAAGCGTCCGCCGCGTCCTCCCTCATTGGATTTGCCTCCGCGCGTTGTGTTGCGACCGCCACGTCCGGGTCGGCGTCCGCGACCGTCTGAGGGTGAAGGAATGTAAGTGATCTGCGGGGTGGCAGTTTCGCCCGGGGTCCCGGCTCGGTCAGCACGCGCTACGGGCGCGCGGGCGGTATTGCGCTCACCACCACGATCCGGGCGTTCATTGCTACGCTCATTAGTTTGTCCGGCGCGTTCCTGACGTTCCCGTCGCTCGCGCGGACTGACGAGCGGCGGCGGCGGCATTGGCGCGGGAGCGCGCTCGCCGACCTTAACGCCCGCGGTAAGCGCAGCGGCGGTAGGCCGCAAGACTCTCACCTGTCTCGATGGAACAAACGGCTGCGGCGCGGCAACTCCGGCAGGCGGCGCGGCAGGCGGCGCTTCCATCATCTGCTCATCAGGAGCGGCAGCTACAGCTTCCGGCATTGATGCAATCTCGACGGAAGCGTACTCAATCGGCTGGGCTTCTTCTTCTTGTTGCACCGGCTCTGCCGCAGGCGCAGTCGCTTCGGCTGTTGCGGCTGGATGCTCGGCGCGCGTCGCGGGCGTGAGTCTCCTGATCTGCCTCACGACGGAAGGTCTGGCTGCGTCAGGCTGTTCGATTGGCGCGTGCGGGGCAGTTTCGGCGATCTCGGCTTGCTGCGGTGCAGCCTCGACGACAGATTCTTCAACTACCGGCTCTTCTTCGACGACAGTCGGGCGCGCTTTTTTAACGACCACGACCCTGCGCGGCACAGTCGTTTCCTTCTTCGGGAAGTAACGATTGCGAATCTTGTCGGCCAGCTCCTTCGAGACAGAGTTGGAGGGCACACTGACATCTACGCCCTCACGACGGACTTCCTCGATGAGACGCTTTGTGTCCTGTTTGAGTTCTTTTGCTAGATCGTACAGACGAACCTTGGAAGTAACGGACATGCACTCCTTCTTCGACGCTTTTCGATAAAACGGCGTCGCGCGCTTCAAAAATAAGGTTAAGGCATCTTGCCTTCAGAACCTTTTTTCTTGAAGCGCCTTTTTCAGAAGTGCGCTGCCAGAGAGGTTGTTGAAGGCAAGGAGCGAGTCGCGCTTTTGATGCGAGCGCGCACGCTACGGTTAAAGGGCCGCATTGTCTTCGGAAGCATCTGTTTGCTTCTCGTCTTCGTCGCTCTCGACCGTCGCGGCCTCACTGTGAACGGGTTCGGGAGCGGAACTTGTTTGAACTTCCGGGGCGGATGCCTCGCTTGCGAAATCTGCGCGAGGCGACATCGCCGTTTCTTCTTCGACGGGTGGCTCACCTTCGCCGATTTTACCGGCGGCAGCAATCGTCGCCGCGCCCGTTGACGTGATGTCGGGCGAGGGCGTGATCGTATCGGGTCTCAAATCGCGCCCGACCTCCTGCAACAAAAGCTCATCTTGAGAGATCGGATCGGCTTCAGTTACGGCCACCGGATCGACGGAATTACCGGCGAGAATCTCCGACTCAGCAGCAAACGGCTCGCCACCCTCAACGGCTTCGTCATAGCCTTCATTGGTCATCGCATTCGAAGGCCTGACTTCGCCCGGGTCAACGCTCTCGTCGAGTTCAACGGAGACGGCGTTCTGCTCGTCAATCTCCGTGGTCGTCACTTTAGATTCACCGGATTCCTCTGTCATGGCTGCTTCTTCCGAGTCGCCAGATGCTTCCACAGTTTCTTCAGCGCCAGCGGAAGCCGTCGAACTTTCTTCGCCAGCGCCTTCAGCTTCAACGCTCTGCCTGCTTGCTTCGCGTGCGGCGATGACGGCCTGCGCCGCATTCAACATTGATTCGGCTTCGTCGAGACTGACATCTAGATATTCGACGAGGTCGTCAACTGTAGTGGAGGCCAGCGCGTCAATGTCGTTGACGCCGTGCTCACCCAGCGTCTCGGCTTGCGCCGCCGTGACGCCTTCAATGGCGGAGAGCGGGACGGAGCCGCCGGAAGCGATGAGCGCGCCCATCTGCTCGGCGACCTCTTTCTTGATTTCTTCCTCGCTGCGAATGTCTATATTCCAACCGACGAGTTTGGTGGCGAGCCGCACGTTCTGCCCGCGCTTGCCGATGGCAAGTGATAACTGGTCTTCGTTGACGATCACTTCCATCTGGCGGTTTTCAATGTCTGTGATGCGAACCTGATTAACTTTAGCGGGCGACAGGGCATTGGCGGCAAACACCGAAGGCTCATCTGACCATTCGATAATATCAATCTTCTCGCCGCGCAACTCGCGGATAATGGCCTGCACGCGCGAACCCTTCATGCCGACGCACGCGCCGACGGGGTCAACGTCGCGCTCATTTGACGTGACAGCGATCTTCGCGCGCTCGCCCGGCTCACGCACAGCCGATTTGATGACGACCGTCTCGTCATAAATCTCCGGCACTTCCATCTCGAACAGGCGACGAATGAGTTCCGGGCTGGTGCGCGAGACTTCGACCTGCGGCCCCTTAGATTCCTTCGAGACATTGTGGATGACGACGCGGATGCGCTCACCCTGATTCCACTGCTCGCCGCGCGACTGCTGAGAGCGGGGAAGAATGACTTCCATGTTGCCTAAGTCAACGATGATGTTGCCACGCTCGAATCGCTTGGTGAAGCCGTTGACGAGGTCGCCGATCTTGTCTATGTACTGGTCGTAGATGTTCGAGCGCTCGGCGTCGCGCACTTTCTGGAAAAGTATCTGCTTGGCGGTCTGCGCGGCGATGCGTCCGAGTTCTTCCATCGGCAAAGGCAAAAGCAGGGCGTCGCCAATCTCAACTTCATCGCCAGCCATCTCACGCGCGTCTTCAATTGACAGCTCCGTCGCCTCGTCGGTCACTTCTTCAACGACGACTTTGGACGCGGAAAGCTCGATGCCGGTGTCAGGATTCCAGTCAACCTGAATGTCCTCGCCCGACTTGAACTGCTTGCGAGCCGCCGCGCGCACTGCTTCCTTCATCGCCTCGACGACGATTTCGCGGTCCACGCCTTTTTCCTGGCAAAGGGCATCAATGTTCTGCGCGATGGATGTGCTCATTACTTACCTGTTCTCTTTCGGGTGGCCTGCTTGTGCTGGAGATACTGCCCGCACTCTAAAGCCTATTCAATTGTTATTCAGTTGTGTTTGCTGTGGCCGTCCTGTTTGCCAGCGGCCTCTGCTGCCATCTCGCGCTCTTTGGCGAGACGAAACTCTTCTTCAACGTCCATTTCAAGATTCGCTTTGACGATTGACTCAAAGGGCACTGTGACACGCCCGCTTGTTTTATCTTCAAAGGCCACTTCGTCGCCTTCAATCCCGATGATTCGACCGCGAAAGTTGCGCTGGCCTTTGATTGCCACGCGCGATTTCAACTTTGCCATCCGGCCTGCGAAACGCTCGTAATCCTGGCGTTTGTACAGCCCGCGCTCCAGACCGGGGCTTGATACTTCAAGCGTATAAGCGGAATGGATGAAATCTTCCACGTCCAGAATCGTGCCGACCGTCAGGCTGACTTCCGCGCAATTCTGGTGAGTTACGCCTTCCAGCTTGTCAATGAAGATGCGAATGATGGGTTTGCCCTCGGGTCCGGCGACTTCGGCATGAACCAGCTCAAGCCCATGATCCGTTGCCACACGCTCGGTGATTGCCCGCACACGCTCTTCAATCGAACCCTGCCCCACTTGGCCGCGCTCCTCGATTCTTCAAATAGCTCTCACGCAAAAGAAAAAGTGGGCGCGAACCCACCGGACGAAACCGCCGCGCTCAGAGCAAGCGGAGGATTATACGGAAAGGGTGGGGGAGAAGCAAGCGAGCGGCAGAG
>JACCVS010000011.1 GCA_013698055.1 Acidobacteriota bacterium | reverse complement strand
TGCCGTTCGATTTGTGCTTGCTGTTCTTTGACGGCATTGAGCATGGTCCAGATAATCGCGTCGTTGTTGACCAGCAGGTAGCCCTTGCTGTCTTTGACGACGGCTTCGGGAATGATCTTTTGCACAGCTTGCGCGCCGAAGCCGATGTACTGCTCTCCGTTCGTGTTGAGGTTGAACGCGTTGTTTGGCTTGTATTGATAGCGGATGGGCTGCAACTGCATCACGGCACGAAGTCCGGTGGTGAAGCGTCCGTTGATGTTTTTCAACCGTTCGTCAGAGAAGGCTAGCCATGATCCGCCGCCGGGTTTGGAAGCGTTGCCGTTGACCGTTAAGGTTTGATCGGGCGTGGTAGTACCGATGCCGACCCTGCCGCCGGGATCGTTGAGAGCCAAGACCTTTGAACTGAAACCGGGATACTCAATGGCAAAGATGTAACCGTAGTTGAGGCTGGGTACAGAACCGATGGCGATGCCTGTACCAAAAGTGCTCGGTAAAGGAGTTGTGTCACCGTAGAACCAACTCGTGCCGTAAGCTTTCACCGCAATGCTGCCCCGAGAAGTGCTTGAGGCAGACACGGCGGTGCCCCTATCGGTGACGCCAATCACGCCAATGGTAGGACTTTCTCCGCGCACGCCGGCGTCGCCGGTGCTTTTTCCGCGCACGCCAACGCCATTGCTACTATCACCGTCCACGCCAATGAACCTGCCCTTACCGGACACGCCGATGTTGCTGGTACCTTCCCCATTAACAGTGAGTGAGCCGCCAAGCGTCCCGCTCCCACTGATGTTGAAGTTCGCCGTTTGCTTCGTCATTGTGTTCTGAATATAGCTCGCGCTGCCAGATGTTTGCGTTCCCGCATCCGTCAGCCGCGCATCACTTGTTGGCACATAATGAGTTGACACCACCCCGCCCAACTTCCGTGAATCGTCGGTTTGCAACCCGCTCAACGTGCGAATCGAATCCGGTGAAGATGAGATTTGCTGGCGCGGGCTTAACGGCGTGTAGGCTTCGCTAGCATTGTGTCTCACACTAATCTCCAGAAAACGGGCTGCGCCGGAGAATGCCGCTGCGCCGAAATCCAGTTTCGTCGTGAACACGCCTGCGGTCGCCGTCACAGCGATATCCGAGATGGTCGTGCCGATTTGCGTTCCGCCCGCATCGTAGAGTTTGAATTGCAATTGATAAGTGCCGCTTGCCGGATTGCCTGCGTCGGTCAATTTGCCTTGATAATTAAATACCGTCGTTTGCGCCGAGGCGATGCCCGCACAACAAAGCATGGCGGCGATTGCCAGCACGAACACACGTTGATTGATCCTGGCATTTCTCTCACACATGATCTTGTGTCTCCTCAATTTGATTTCCATAGGCAGCCGCGACCCATTTCAGGCAAGGACAGGAATCACACCCGTAGTGCCACAGCAAGCAATAAGCGAATCTGAAATAAATGGGGAGTATGGGAGTGAACGCTTGCGCATCAGAGCCAGCTATTTTTGAATCGCCTCGCGCGGCTCATGCATTAGCCGGGCTTTGCTCATCGGTTCAGGCCGGAAGTATGCGCGGATTTTCCCTCCGCCACCATAGCATGTTTATGTGTTTATTGTTGCCGTGAGAATATGAATCGAGACGCTGATCCAGAGGTCAATTAAGTGATCAGGCGGTGGCGCAGAGCTTTACTAACGGCTTCGCTTTTGGAGTGGACGTGCAGTTTATCGTAAATGCTGCGGATGTGGTCGCGGATAGTATTGATGCTAATGCCGAGTTGGTCGGCGGCTCCGCGATAGCTGTAACCTTCGACCAACAATTTAAGCAAACGCCCTTCCTGCGGCGTCAGATGCCCGTCAAACTTTTCCGGCTTGCCGGTCTTCTGAAACAAAGTAATGACTTTTCGCGCGATTTCAGGTGACATCGGCGCTCCGCCACGGTGCGCTTCCGTGATGGCTTCCAACAGTCGAGCGGGCGGCGTCTCCTTCAACAAATATCCGCACGCCCCGTTGCAGATGCTCTCGAAAACCTTGTCCTGCTCGGCGTAAACGGTCAGCATGATGATTTCAATACCTGTGAATT
>JACCVS010000004.1 GCA_013698055.1 Acidobacteriota bacterium | reverse complement strand
ATCTGGATTCTGCACCGGCGGGCAGGCCAACTTCTGATAATCGTAGCGCACGCCCAGATTGAGAGTGAGCTTCGGCGTGACGCGCCAGTCATCCTGCGCATAGAAAGCATAATCCGAACTATTCGGGAACGTCGTGCCGCCCGAAGTGCCTTCACCCGCAAAAGCCTGCGAGTAAGAAGAAGCCGAAGGCGCAGCGGCTGGGTTGAAATTCGCTGCAAACGCCTGATACCCATTGGCGTAGGTCGCTGCCGGGAATCCGCCGCCAGCAGCAATAGTGACTGCCTGGAAAGTATAAGAGCCGCTGAATAAGCCGGGGAAAAAGTTAAAAATCCTATCGAAGTTTAAATCAACGCCGAACTTGAAGTTGCTGCGCCCACGCACGTAGGACAGGTTATCAATGAACTGCCAGCGTTTGATTGTGGTCTCGCGCGGGCTGAAGTTGTTACGCCCGATGGCCAGATTACCGCCGCCCGTATTGATGAGGGCTTCGGGGTCTGTGCTATTGGCTTCGCCCGGTTCTTTGTCACGCCCGAACTGGAAGCGAAACTCGTTGACGACGCTTGAAGAAAGCGTGGACGCGAGCGTTCCGGAAAACGTGGCACTCTGAACGAGACTGTTGCCGGAATGCTCTTCAGCATTGAGCAAGCCCGTGGTCTCATTGTTCTTACCAGTAAAATCCTGATGGTTGAAGCGGATGGAGAGCTGGTTGTTGTTATTGAGCGTGAAGTCACCTTTGCCCAGAAACACGCCCTGATCGCGGCCAATCGAATAAGGATTGAGCTTGGGAATCAACAGCGCCTGCGTGGCTGCGGGTTGGGCGAAAAGGTTGGGCGCATCAACGGGATTCGGCAGAGTCTGGCGTTGAACGTCGTAGGTGAAGAAAAAGAACGCGCGGTTTTTAACAATCGGGCCGCCAATGCGCCCGCCGAATTGATTGATCTGCGAGGGCGGACGTTTGTTATTGTTAAGGCGTCGTCCCGCCTGAAAGTCGCGCGCCTGTTGCCCTTTCAAAGCCGGATCGTTGGCGTTGAGCGATTCGTCGCGGAAGTATTCAAACAATCCTCCGTGAAACTCGTTCGTCCCGGAGCGTGTGACAACGTTGATGACCGCGCCACCGGCACGACCGAACTCTGCCGAGAATCCGTTCTGGTTGACTTGAAACTCCTGCACTGATTCTTCGGAAAACTGATATGGAGGACGAACGCCGCCGCGCCCGAAGGCTTGACCGAAGAATGTGTTGTTGTTATCCACACCGTCAACTTGAAGATTATTAAGAGTTCCCTTCTGGCCGCCGACTGAGATGTCACCGCCGCGCGTGCGGTCTATCACAACACCCGGCGTCAGCGTGGCGAAGTCCTGATAATTGCGCCCGTTGATCGGCAGATTCTCGATGGCTTTTTGATTAATGGTTGAAGAGACGGAAGTGCGCGTAGTTTCAACTATCGGCGCATCCGTCGTCACGTCAACAGTCACATTAGCTGCGCCAGCCAAAGGCAAGTTGATTTCAAGCGGAGTCTTACTGCCAACAGTAACGGAAACATTCGTGAGACTCGCAGACTGGAAACCTGATGGCGCAGATGTCTTTAAGGAATATGCTCCGGGTGGCAGCAGGATCAAACGGTAATTACCGTCTTCATCTGTCGTGGCGCTTTTTTCAAGGCCGGTCGCTTGATTAGTTGCCGTCACGGTGACGCCGGGGATGACCGCGCCATTCGGGTCCAACACGCGGCCTTCGATGTCTCCGGATGTGGCTTGTGATTGAGCAAAAATGCTGACGGACATAAGCGTCAGACTGATAAGCAGCATAAGTAGTCTGGTTACGCAGGGGGTAAGTTTTCTGGACATGATTTTCCTCACGTAGTAAGAGAATTTTAGATGTGGACGTGCGACCGAACGGCAGGAAACCACACTTGCTTGAGAATATAATTAACCCAAGTTGCCAGTGAAAGATGTTCTGAGATTTCTTCCATTGCCACTAGCTTTAGCTAGTGGATCAAGGTTTCCCCTCTGCTTTCGGCTTTAGCCAAACAATTGAGCTAAAGCACTAAGGAAGAGGGCTGTATTTACCTTTTGGCTAAAGCCTACTTCCTTTTAGGCAATTTATCCACTAGCTAAAGCTAGTGGCAATTGATTGACTGGCAACTTGGGTTAATTAGGAAACTAGCTCGAAGGCCGCTCTGGACGCCGGGATATTAGTCGAGAGCGGGGCAGAAAGGCAAGGATGAACGCCCTATGAACGCGGAATGATGAACAAAAACAGAATTCAGGAGCCAGAAGCCTGGAGTCAGAAGAAAACCGGTTTCAGCCTTTCATTCTGGATTCTGAATTCTGACTCCTAAATTCTGCTTTTCATCGTTTCGCCCGCGTCATGAGGCGCTCAATCTCATCAGGCGCTGACGGAATTTTCTCTGAGAGCTTTCGCAGCGTGTTGTCAGGCATGACGAGGTAATCGTCTTCAATCCTGACGCCGAGTTTTTCGGTTTGAATGTAAATACCCGGCTCGATGGTGAAGACTTCGCCCGGTTGCAGTTTATGCACACCATCCGCTACGTCGTGAACGTCCATGCCGAGGGCGTGGCCGAGACCGTGAATGAAGAAACGCTCCATCCCGTACTCGCGCCCGTCCGTGTCCTTCGCCCGCAGCGGACTCTTGCGCAGGTACTCGACAGCAAAAACATGCAAGTCCAGATTCGTCATGCCCGGCTTCCAGTGGGCTGCGACTGCCGCCTGTGTATCAAGCACGAGTTGATAAATCTCTCGCTGGCGGGGCGTGAACTTTCCGGTCGCCGGGTACGTGCGCGTGATGTCGGCGGTGTAGAGCGAGTATTCCGCACCAATGTCGCAGAC
>JACCVS010000789.1 GCA_013698055.1 Acidobacteriota bacterium | reverse complement strand
ACGCTCATCACCTTTCCGATTCTGCTCTGGCTCGGTCTTGATCCGAAGGTGGCAAACGCGACCAGCACCGTGGCTCTCTGGCCGGGTCTGTTCGGCGGGTTGTGGGGTTTCAGGCGCGAGATGGACGACAGCCGACGCATCCTCGTGCGTTTAGGAATCACGAGCGTGATCGGCGGCGCAGTTGGAGCAGTTCTCTTGATCGCCACTCCGTCCGAGACGTTTGCGCGCCTCGTTCCCTTCCTCATCTTTTTCGCCACCGTTCTTTTCATGCTTCAGGAGCCGATCAGCAGACGGTTGGGCACGGGAAGCTCCATTGAGCAAAAGCCTGCGCGCTGGTGGCTCGGCGCGATTATCTTCCAGTTTTTCTCTTCGATCTACGGCGGCTATTTCGGCGCGGGCAACGGGATTCTGATGCTGGCCGCCCTCGGCTTGCTCGGACTCTCGGACATTCATCGTGCCAATGGAATCAAAAATTTTCTCGGCATCTGTATCAACAGCGTGGCAGTCGTCGCCTTCGCGGTCTCCAAACTGGTCTATTGGCCTGATGCATTGCTGATGGCTGTCGCCGCGATTGCCGGAGGCTACTTCGGCGCGAGCGCGGCGCGGCGCATGGGACGCGTCTTCGTTCGCCGCACAGTAATCATCATCGGCCTGGTCATCGGCTTCGTGATGCTGTGGCGGCTGGGGAACTAAAAGGCAGAATCCAGAAGTCAGGAGTCAGAATCCAGGATAAAAACAAAAGTGGTTCTCCGCCTTATCATTCTGACTCCTGACTTCTGGATTCTGGATTCTGACTCCTGCTTTTCATGCCACCTCTGTTTTGTCCGCAAGGAAAAGATAGGGAAGCCATTCGGGGCGTGATTCTGCGTAGTGCCTGAGCATAGCCTTATCCAGCCCGTAGCGAAGCGCGCTCGGACTTGCAAGCAGTGGCATCCGCGCTTCATCCGGCGTGCGGTCGCCCTTGCGTTGGTTGCACTGCTTGCACGCCGCGCAGAGATTCTCCGCGTCGGAACGGCCACCACGCGAGCGCGGCATGATGTGATCCAGCGTCAGGTCGAACTGAGTGCCGCGCACTCCGCAATACTGGCACTTCATCTTGTCGCGCATTATGATTCGTAAACGCTGCTTGCCGGATTCGTTGCGCCGCCTGCGAATGTCAACGTATTCGACAAGACGAACCACGCTCGGCACTTCAAACACGTAATGCTGCGAGCGCAGCACTCTGGCCCCGTCTTTCTCCACCATCTGCGCCGTGCGCTTCCAGACCAGGCAGACGGCGCGAGCGACATCCACTGTGCCGAGCGCTTCATACGAAGCATTCAAAAGTAAAACTCTTCTTGAAAGAACCATCTTTTCCTTCGGCCTCCCTCCTTGATAATTTAACAGATGCGTATGGCGCTTGTGTTAATGAAAATTTTGGAATAAGCAGTCAGGTTCAAACTGACGGTAGAAGAACTCCCTGCCTTCACCAAAGGTGGACATTGACTCTGACGGCGATAGTCGCAACTCTGTCTTGACTCAACCGGCATTAAGCGTTTCGGAAATTTACGGGATGCCGAGCAGCTTATGAGTTTGCAAACTCAGTCGCCACTGCGGATGCTCAAGACAGTAACGAAGTGCAAGTCGCGTGTTCTCTTCGCGCGAGGGGCCGTCCATCGGTTGAAGAAAAAAGTGTCGGAAGTCCAGATTCTCGTAAAGCTCAGGCTCTGCGCCATCTTGCGGGAAGATGAGTTTCAACTCATGGCCTGAGCGCAGGATCAAATCCGCTCCCGCCTTCGGGCTGACACAAACCCAGTCTATCCCGGGCGGTGCGAGCCGTGTCCCGTTCGTTTCGATGGCGATTTCAAAACCTGTTTGATGAAATGCAGCGACGAGAGCCTCATCTAATTGTAAAAGAGGTTCGCCACCCGTGCAGACAACGAGCGGGCGAATTCGCGGCGATTTTTGTGTGTGCGGCCACTTGTCTGAAACTGCCTGAGCGACATCAAGCGCAGAGGCGAATTGTCCGCCGCCCGTTCCATCTGTTCCGACAAAGTCCGTATCGCAGAATTGACAGACGGCGCTCGTCCGATCTTTTTCGTGTCCCGACCAGAGATTGCATCCGGTGAAACGGCAGAAGACCGCCGGGCGACCAGCGTTCGCGCCTTCGCCCTGCAACGTATAAAAAATTTCTTTAATGCTGTAACTCATGCTCTCGCTTGTGACACTGTCCGGTATCTGGCAGGGTCGCTCATTTCATTCTCCGCGAAACCCTTTAACCTCAGCAGGCAGGCATCACACTGGCCGCAGGCCGCGCCATCCTTTGACGGGTCATAGCACGTCACGGTCAGAGAATAATCAACGCCCAGCTCGATTCCCTTCATCACAATCTGCGCTTTCGTCAGGTTAATCAACGGTGTGTGAATGACAAGCTCCTGTCTTTCTTCGACTCCTGCTTTTGTCGCCAGATCAGCCATGCGTTGAAAGGCTTCGATGTACTCGGGACGGCAATCGGGATAACCGCTGTAGTCGAGCGCGTTGACGCCGATAAAGATATTGCTCGCTCCAACGACTTCCGCCCAGGCGAGAGCAAATGAAAGAAAAATAGTGTTGCGCGCCGGGACGTAAGTCACCGGAATCCCCTTCGCCATCTCTTCCGCCGCGCGACCTTTCGGCACTTCGATGTCGGCAGTTAAAGCCGAGCCGCCGAAGGCGCGCAGATCAATCTCAGCCACAACGTGCTCGGCCACGCCGGAGAGCGTAGCGATGCGACGCGCCGCTTCAATCTCGGCCTCGTGACGCTGCCCATAGTGAAACGTCAGGGCGTAAACTTCATAGCCTTCGCTGCGGGCAATGGCGAGCACGGTCGTCGAATCGAGTCCGCCGCTCAGAAGCACAACGGCTTTGCGCTTGCTTGGTGTTACCTCTGTCATAGCTCGGATTATCATACGTCCTGAAGATTCGCACCGGCAAACAAGACCAATCAAAATGAGCAAAGGCACAAAAGCAATCTTAGCTTCTGTGCCTTTGTTAGCTTGTTGACGTTCCTGTGATCTGTTCTGGAACCAAAGCGCATCGAGAAAAGAGTTGAGAGTTCAAACTTTAGTTTGTCATTTCACACGGATGAAGCAAGCCAAAACTAAGCGTAATCGCTTTCGAGCGCCGCCTGCTGAATCTGTTTGAGTTCCTTCAGCAGTTGTGGCGAATAGAGATTCTGCTTCTGATTCTGTCCCTGCTGTGCGCGGAGCGGCAGACTGCTCAAGAAAAGCGACGCGGCGACGAGCGCATAAATGATGGAAGCTCGCCTACGAGAAGTTGTTGAAGAGATTCTTTTGTTCATAGTCATTTCATCGTTGCTAACTCATTGCCCGCTGTTCGCTGGTGGCTTCACGATTACGGCAGGGATATTCTGCTCGCGCACGAGTTGGTTGAAAGCTGGGAGGTCTGTGCGCATGGCCTGTTCAAACCGCTGCAACTGTGCATTGATCTTGCTCACCTGCTCTTCATAGACGGTGTACGACTGTTCGGTCGGAACTGTGTCGGCGCTGGCCACCACACCCGCGATTGCCGCCAGCTTGTTGTTCAGCCTGATTGGATAGTTCAGAGGGTCCTGGCTGCTCTGGTTCTTCGTCTGGTAAAGCTCTTCCTCGATTCCCGTCAGCTTCGCATTCAAAGACTTTGCCGCATCCGTGATTGCCTTCGAGCCGGGCTGATCCTTAACGCGCTTAACAAGCTCATCTACCTGCTTGCGAACTTCACGAATCTGCGTGATAGCGTTGTGCGTCTCCGTCAGCTTGTCTCGAATCTTGATGAGGAGATCAAACTGCTTTGCGAAATCCGCCTGATTGATCGTCGTCAAACGCGGGTCTCTCTTCAATTCAAACGCTTGGGTCCAAGTTTTCCCACCTACCGTCAGCTTCACTTGATAAAGGCCGGGCACAGCACGCGGGCCGCGTAACTCTCCGGCCCAGAGAATGAGGCCGGGGAAACGTGCGGCATCTTCGTGGCGCGTGTCCCAGACGAAGCGATTGAGTCCGGCTTCGGCTGGAATGCGACGTGAGGTTGCGCCGCCACTGCCTCCCGATTCCACCTCTTCACCCGAAGGGGCTTGCGGCTGCGCGGGCGGCGTCTGCGGCGGCGCACCCGCACCAGGCGCAGGCGGCGGAGGCTCAGGCGCTTTGCTCATAAATTTCTTTATCGAGCGTCCAGAGGAATCAAGAAACTCAAGCGTGATCTGGCTCGCCGGTTTATCTTTCAAGTAGTAGTAAACGACCGCACCGTTCGCGGGGTTCTCTCCAATTGTTGCGGTTGGGGGCAAGGGAGTATTGCTGCCCTGGAAACGGTAACTGTCTTCAGGCTTGAAGAGGAACGCATCCCCGGCAACGCCCGCGTCCGCCATCTGGTGCAGCACCGGGAGATCATCTAACACCCAGAAGGAACGCCCTTGGGTCGCAGCGATTAAATCTTTCTCACCTTTGTGAACAATCAAATCTGTGATGGGAACGACGGGCAAATTAAGTTGGAGCGTCTGCCAGCTTTCGCCGTCGTTGAAGGAGACGTACAGGCCCGTTTCCGTTCCGGCATAGAGCAGACCGCGACGGTTCGGGTCTTCGCGCACCACGCGCGTGAAGGCGTCGTTTGGGATGCCGCTGACAATCTTCTTCCATGTCTTGCCGTAATCACTCGTCTTGTAGAGATACGGCTTGAAGTCGTCGGACTTGTAAGCGGTCGCGGCAACGTAAGCCGTCGCCGGATCGTGAGGCGAAGCGTCAAGCGAGTTAATCTGAATCCACTCCGGCATCCCGCGAGGCGTGACATTCTCCCAGTTCTTACCATTATCCCGCGTCACATGTACCAGCCCGTCGTCCGAGCCTGTCCAGATGATGCCCGCCTTCAAGGGCGATTCCATCGCGGTGAAAATCGTGCAGTAATACTCGACACTCGTGTTGTCTTTCGTAATCGCGCCGCCCGATGACCCCTGTTTCGATTTGTCGTTGCGAGTCAGGTCGGGGCTAATCACTTCCCAGTTCTGTCCCTGATTCTGCGAGCGAAAGAGAACGTTCCCGCCAGCATAAAGTGTCTCCGCGTCGTGCGGTGAAAAGAGAATCGGAAAGTTCCACTGGAAACGATATTTCAAATCATTCGCGCCCTGCCCCATAGGATTTTCAGGCCAAGGTGAAACATTTCGTAGTTGTCCCGTGTGATGGTCGTAGCGCGTAATCAAGCCGCCGTAAGAGCCAGCGAAGACGATGTCAGAGTCTTTCGGATAAGGCGCAATCCAGCCGGATTCGCCGCCGCCGA
>JACCVS010000781.1 GCA_013698055.1 Acidobacteriota bacterium | reverse complement strand
TGGTCGCGGCAACAGCCAGAATCCCTGCTGGAGGAGATAAATTTCATGGTCTACGTTGTCGCGGAGCCTTGTGTGAATTGCCGTTACACTGACTGCGCCCTGGTTTGCCCCGTAGAGGCTTTTCATCTTGACGACGATATGCTGGTGATTCACCCGGAGACGTGCATTGACTGCGATGCGTGCGTGCCGGAATGCCCCGTCGAAGCGATTTTCCCGGAAGATAAAGTGCCGGAGGAGTGGACGCAGTATACGCAGATTAACGCTGACAGGGCGTTGAGCGGGCTGCCGACCATCAGCGTCAAGCTCGACCCGCTGTGCTAGTGATATAAACTTAAGCAAACGTACTTTCTGCCAACAGGTGCGTGAGTCATGCAAACTTTAAGGCCGCTTTCCATCAAGGGAAGCGGCCTTAAAGTTTCTCATCCTGATATTCCGCGTCTTACCACTCGTAGCAGCGCCCGGTCTCCATAATCTCAAGTTTGGGAATGGCGAGCGCCTTGAGTTCCTCCGCGACCTTTTCGCGGTACGCAGGTTTGAGATGGACTGTGAGAATGTCTATGCCGTTATGGTCGAGCTTGCGCAGCTCACGGCTGAGCGATTCGGGCGTGAAGTGGCGCGAGTCTTCGGCCAGTTTCGCCATCGAATTTGGAAATGAGGCTTCGATTAAGAGCGCGTCAATGCGCGGCGTGCCGTTGACGAGGGTCCAGAAATCCTCCGTCTCCGCCGTATCGGAGCTGAGTGCGAGAGTCGTCTTGCCGTCTGTCACAATCAGGCCGACAGTCGGGACGATGTGATTGACATTAACGGCTGTGACCCGCAGGTGCGCGACCGGGAATTCGACGCCCACGCTGAATGGCACATATTCCATCACCGGCCCGTAATCATTTTTCAATTCCGAGAAGCGCGGATAGACAGTCCAGTTGAAGATGTCGCGCTCCAGCAGTTCAATGACTTCTTCAGTGGCGTGGATGCGAATCGGACTTTTGAGAAAACCGAAGAGGTCGTCAACGAAGATCGGCAGCGATGCGATGTGATCCATGTGCGGGTGCGTCACGATGATATCGCGGACGGTGTCGCGCTGCTCGTCTGAAAGAGACAACGCGATGCTTCCGGCATCAATCGCCACGCGATCATCAACCAGATAGCAGGTCAGGCGCTGCTCCTGTTTGGCGCACCCCTGTGCGTTGAACGTGCTGGGTAAAAGTTGAATCTTCACTTAATCGGTAAGGTTCAAACGGCCTCGACTCCAAGAACCGCCTCAGTATAAGCCATTTCACGCAAAGCGCGCGAGCAAGTTTTTGCCCAATCTTTAGAACGGGCCAAGTCGCCTGCGCAATTCCGAGAGGTGTTGCAGGTAAGCCATCTCGCGCTCGTAAGCCGTGCCGGGGTCTGTGAGCATCCCACGATGAACGCGGCTGCGGTGAAAAGCCAACTCGCTTGCCATCTGGTTGAATCTCATCCGCGCGCGCCATAGCTGAAAACCGCCGCTTGTCAGAGCTTTGAAAGATGCTCCCATCCGCCCGCGAACGCTGCACAGGCGGTAATACTCTTCTGTTGTAAACAGCCCGCGCTGGCAATCGTGCCACAGATGATAACTCACGATGCGCCCCTCGCGCCGCAGGGCGAAGAAAATCGCGATGATCGCTCCCACGAAGATCGGAACCATCACGAAGCCATAGACGATGAAAAATGTCCCAGCGCCGGAGAGTGCTGAGCGATTCCAGAAAAAATGCAGGAGCATCGCCGTCAGCAGTCCCAGCACAGGCATAATAGCCTTAATCGTCTTGCTATGCGATTGACATGCCCAGCCCAGCCCGATGCCCGTCATGGAAGTAAAGAGCGGATGGGCGAAAGGGGAGATTGCGCCGCGCAGAATAAAAAGCCCCGTCAACCTGTCACCTCCAATCATGGCCGCGTCGCCATAGTATTTGAAGTTCTCGATCATGGCGAAGCCAAGGCCAACCATTCCTGCATAGACGATGCCGTCGAGAATGCCGTCAAACTCATCCTTCTTCCAGAAAAAAAGAGCGAAGAGCACAATCCCTTTTGAAAACTCTTCGACAATTGGCGCGGAGACAACCAGCGCATAGAATCTGCCGGTGTATGGGCCGTAAGACTGTGAGATCAATTTGTCGGCGAGCGAGTTGATGACGATTGCGATGAACGCAGCGAACGTCACTCCCCAGAAAAATGCGGTTGCCAGCATCCACAGCGGCTCGGACTCAAAGCGATCAATCCAGAGAATTAGAAGGATGTAAATAGGAACGGGCAGCATCGCGAACAGGATGCCGATCATCAACGCGGCTGGCTCGGTGGCGTAACCGATCACGTGCAGCGTGAGGAATCCCGCCAGCAACGCAAAGACGATCCCTGTTGTGATCAGCGTCCACTTGATCGCCTCGCTATTAGCCCTTGGCCTGAGAACATAGGCCGGTGGGGGATACGCGCCGCCATAGTTATTCATACGTTACGAAGTCCGGCTCAATCAGCTTGCTGCAATTCGGTCAAAAAGCTTTTTCGATGGCTACAAAGACGCTGGAATGCCGGCATTTATTCATTTCATTCAAGCTCAAAAACTCCTTTGCCCGGCGCTGGTCTGAAGCTATGCAAGTATAGCCAGATTCATACTCTCACTTCTAGTTTAATCTGCGGGCGGGATGAGTAAGGGGTGAGGGACTGCAAAGGGATGAGGGATGAGGGATGAGGGATGAAAGGAAGGCTTCAATATCTTGAATGCTTTTACTTCATCCCTCATCCCTCATCCCTCATCCTTGCTTTTCATCGTGCGCAGGTTTGCGCCCTCCCTCCGTCAATGGAATAAGTTGCGCCGGTAATCCATGACGCGCGCTCCGAAGCCAGATACAAAATCAATTCGGCAATCTCAAACGGCTGGCCGACCCGCCCAATCGGATGTGTTTCTTTCGAGTGTTCGAGAAATGCCTTGTACTCCTTCTGGCTCATTCCGCCGCGCCGGTGAATTTCGGTGACGACGACGCCCGGATTGACAGCGTTGACGCGCACGCCCTTCGGAGCAAGCTCAAGCGCAGCGCAGCGCGTCAGTTGATCCAGCCCGGCCTTGGAGACGCAGTAGGCGAGTACACCCGGAAAAGCGCGCAATCCCGTAACACTCGACACGTTGACGATGTTGCCGCGACGCTCTATCAGGTGTGGTATGACCTGCTGCATCAAATTGAATACGGCGCGCAGATTCACATTAAGCATCGAATCCCAGGTCGCAAGGGTCGTGTCTTCGATTGTCCCCGAGATAAGATGCCCAGCCGCGTTGACCAGCACATCAAGCCCGCCGAACTGCTCAATTGTCTGCGAGACTATGCGACGGGCGATGGGCTGAATCGTCACGTCCGCACGGATCACCAGCGCCTCGCTTCCGGCGACCCCAATCTCCCCGGCAACCACATTAAGCGCCTGCGCGTTGCGACCAACCAGGGCAACGCGCGCACCCGCTTCTGCGAAACGCAAGGCCGTCGCGCGCCCGATTCCCGATGTCGCCCCCGTCACAATAGCGACCTTCCCCTCCAACTCTTTTACCATCTCGGCTCCTTTTCAATTCCTTCCACGGTCTTCTGGCAAACTCACCCGTTGCCTCATTACATGCTACTACATCAACGTTTGGCAGGCAGCATATTGACAGATGAAGCTGAAAAGTCCGACTATGATGTTCCTGTCATCAATTATCGAGTGCCTGTCATTGCGGAGAAAAGCAGTTTGCAAAGCAATTCAGCCAATCAGGCTTTTGCCGAAAGAGCACGCTCGCGCGTGAAGGCGGGTGTTCCCTCCATGTCGCAGCGTAATGCACGCGCAAGAATGCCGTCGGCCTCCGGCTACATGCTGGCTTCAGGCGCGACAGCCGCCGCACTATTTTTCATCCTGTGGTGGATGCTCACTAGCAGCGGGGACGAAGCACCCTGGGTTCCGGCGGGGCTGGCGGCAGTTGTGGTGATGCTGGTCGCCGTCGCCGCGCGCGAGGTCGTGATGCGGCGTGCATGGTCGCGCTACATCCTCGAACACGACCGGCGCGAGCAGACTGCGGGCGAGGCAAAACCGCGTAGCAGCAACAGCGAAAGGAATCGGTCGGTGGATTCTTACTCCGCAAGACTTCGCGCGCTACAAAAACAGAGTGTGGAGGCGGATGCTCCGGGGTCTCTGCCGGAAGCACACCTTGAAGCGTATCGTTCATGTCAGGAATATCTGGAAGGCGCGGATGGCGCTTTACGAAACGCGGCACTCGGAAATGAAAGCCGGATAACTTTGCGCGCCGGACAGGAGCGTGCCCGCGCTCTTGCCAGACGGCATTTGCTAAACTGGGCGCGTGGTGCGTCTCGCTCGCTGACCCATCAAGCTCAGCAACGGGTACGCCTCTCGGATAAAATTGAGACGGCGATGCGCGCGCTCGACGTGATAGAATCGGCGCTCAAGCTCTACCCCGAAGAAGCGGGGTTGCACGAGTCGGAGCTGGCCGTGCATGAGTTCATCGCTTCAGTGAAAGTTTCTCATTGGGTGGAGTTGGCCGAGCGCGCGGCTTTCAAGGGGTATTACGCACGGGCGATTGACCGTTACCGCGACGCGCTCTTTTACCTTTCGCGTCAAAGCATGAAGGAAGAAACGCGCGCCGAATCGGCTGAGCGAATTACCCGCGAGATTGAGATGTTGCGCGCGCGCCTCAAAACGCACAAAATAACCGTTACCCCGGCCCCGCACGAACCTGAAAAACGTTCTCGTAGGATGGACACATGATCGGGCAAAGATGTCCCAAATGTAAAAGCTCCCGGATTCGACGCGGTTATAGGCCGACGCCGATCCTGCTCCGTATGTTTGGCATCTATAATCTTTTGTGCGATAGTTGCAACCTGCTTTTCAGGGGGTTTGCCATCCCCGGCACAGTGCCCAAGCACAGCAGTAGAAAAAAGAGAAATCAAGTGGCTGGAGAAGCGGAGAAGAGCGAAAGGTAGTGTTTGCGGCGCAACCATCAGGGGAAAGTCGGAAGTTTGCCAAAGCAGCCTTTCGCGTGTCGCGTGCATCTCGAAATATGCAGCCTTCACCGTGATTCTCTAATCATGAAAGTTTCTGAGGATATTAAAATGAAAGCCAGAATCAACATTCTCTTGCTCACCGCCCTCTGTCTCGTTGCTCCTGTAGCGCTTCAGGCGCAGGAGGGAGGAGGAACAACGCAAGGCGCGTCTGTTATGACGGCTTCGTCCGTGGACAATCAGGGCCTCAAGAAATACCTGCTTGGCCCCGGTGACACTCTGGACGTGAGAGTCTTCGGGCAGCCCGATTTGAATTGGGTTGGAGAGGTTGATGCCGAGGGTAAACTTTCCACCCTGCCTTTTATCGAAGCGCCGATTAGCGTCCAGTGCCGCACAGAGAAGGAAGTGCAGAAAGACATCATCGCCGCCTATTCCAAGTTTCTCAAGAGTCCGCAGATCAGCGTGCGCGTGACAGGGCGCAACAGCCGGCCCCCCGCCACAGTTCTGGGTGCGGTTCTCGCCCCGACGCGGGTTCAAATGCAGCGCCGCGTGCGGCTCAACGAACTGATTGCTGCTTCAGGCGGCACGACCGAGCGAGCCAATGGTGACATTCAGGTTCTGCATACAGAGCCGGTCATGTGCCCTGAACCGGGCGAGGTGGTCGAGCCATTGTTCACCAACGACGGACTGAGCGCAAACGTCATCAAGATTTATAAAATCTCCGACCTGCTGGAAGGGAAATCCGAAGCCAACCCGATCATTCGTCCGGGCGACATCATCAACGTCATGGATGCGAAGCCAGTTTACATCACCGGGTACGTGGGGTCTCCTCAGCCGGTGCTGCTGCGCGAGGGAATGACACTGAGCATGGCGGTGGCGATGGTCGGCGGAGTCAGACCGGAGGGCAAGTCTAACGACGTTCGTATCATCAGGAAAAAACCCGGTGATACGAAGCTGGAAGTTATGCGGGTTGATCTCGGTGCTATCAGAAAGAAGAAGATTGAAGACATAGCACTCTTGCCCTACGACGTGATCGAAGTGCCCAAAGATTCTAGTTTTAGTATGGCGAGTATTTTGAGGTTAGTGACAAGCGCTGCTACAGGCAGCATTGGTGGTCTGATCGGTGCCCCGGTTCAAGGGATCAGTAACAGGGTAATTTACTAGACAGGTCAGTAGAGGCATGTGAGAAGAGGTTGGCTTGCTCGGCCAACCTCTTCTTATTTAAGGCCAGGGATGGCGCTCTTTGTCCCTTCGCTCTCTGACCCGCCGCTATGGTAAATTATCGGGTACCCCATTCGTGAAATAATCACTTTTAGAAGAAGGTAAAAATGAGTCAACGAGTTTCGAGAACAGAGACAAAGCGCAGGAAAAGAAATAGTCGTCTGATTACATTGGCATGGATTGCAGGAATATCAGTTCTTATCATTGTCCTGCTTTATAAAGAGAAGGCTGACTGGCTTTACGTGCTGGCAACTCTGGGCATAACGGCGCTGCTTTTTGTCGTCGCGTTTGCTGATTTGGGCGGTGGGCGTCCGGGAGTTGATGAGACTGCGCTCGGCGACGACTCGGCATCAATTGGCGATGGTATCCCGGCAACAGCGTCTTTCGCCTCAACAGCGGCTGCGCCGTCCGATTGGGGCGGCAGCAAAAGTCGGAAGACCAGAAGAAAATAGAGGGCGTGGCTATTACTACCCTTCCAGCTCGCTGAATTCAAAGAGAGCCATCGGATATGAAGAGCGCCCGCTCGCAGGCTATTCCAGCGATAAACGCTCCTGCTCGCTTGTTATCCCTCGCACACTTTGTTTGATCTCTTCCACGTCTTTGGCCACCTCATTAAGCTTCCCGCTATTGCGCTTAACTTCATGGTGAACAGCTTCCATTTCATCTGTAATATCTTCGACCGCCTTGCTAACTTTCCTTGTTTCCTTTGATTCATCCTTAATTGTTTCTTCGATAACTTGCAACACCTCTTGAGGCTCAGGAGAGACTTTGAGCGCCGCGACTTCAGGGTCAGGCTTAAAGTTAAAACGGCTACCCGCTTGATTGAGTTGCTGTGTGATCTGATCGAGCATCTCCAAGACTTTCGTCGCCTTCTGTTCAGCCAGCAGATTGACCTGCAAATCAAGCTCGGCGCGCTTCTCGCTCGCGCAGGCCAACCGATTTTGAGAGATCAGCACGAAGGTTGAAAGAAAGATCGCTTCCAGAGAGACAACCATCGTCAGCAGGCTAAAGGGAAAAGGGTCAAACTCGCTGATGCGAGGAATGTGTATCAGTCCGAGGTTGAGCGAAATCCACACAGCGAACCAGACCACGTGGACATAGACGAAGACCATCGAGCCTGTGAAGTCCGTGATGCTATCTGCAATGCGGCCTGCGATGGTTCGCGCTTCGGCCACCTTACGCTGCATCTCGGCGATGGCAACAGTGTTCTTCTTGACGATGTCGCTTTGCGAAATGGCTTCACTACTCATCTCTCGAATCGCACCTCCAAAACATAAATCCTGACATTCTAGTCAATCACTATGCCATAATAACGCTCCAAATTACGTTATTAAAATAGACGTGATTGTACCTTTTCGATGCAACACAGGCATTTTTCGGAACGATTTCTGGAGAGGATATGGTATCTTCACCTCCGTTCGGATATATTTTCCGGGCAGGCTTCAAATCGGTTGCTGCCAATCAGGGAAATTATTTCGCTCTATTGTTTACTGTCAGACTTGTTCACTGTTTCTGTCTCCCAGATTCCTCTGAGACTCTAAATGCGGCGCTCAGTTATTGCTTTCTTTCTCGTAGCGACAGCTATTTTGTCGGCAGTAAACGTGCGCTCATACACACTCCAGTTCACTGATGCCTCCAACTCTATTCAGGTTCGGTGGCCGACCGGCACGATCACGATTGCGCTCTCGTCTTCGCTCTCTACACCACAGCAGAACATCAAAACCGGCAGTGATGTCATAGGTGCTGTGCGCAGGGCACTCGATCACTGGAGTAAAGCTGCCAACATTCGATTTCAATTAGTTTCATCAGACGTGCAATCTATCAGCGCGCCGGGAACGCGCGGTGACGGAGTGAGCTTGATTACTGTGGCGCACACGGCGGAGAATGCCGCGCCTTTTAACGGGGTGGGCGTTGAAATGCCGGGGCGCGCGCGCATCTTCTCGACCGTTGGCGGGAGCATCACCGAGGCCGACATTGTCCTGAATCCCGGCCAAACTTTCTCTACAGATGGAACTGCTGGCACCTACGATCTGGAAGCGATTTTCACGCACGAGATTGGACACCTGCTCGGGCTTGAACATTCTGCCGTGCTTGGCGCGACGATGCAGCCGCGACAGGGCAAGAATGGAATATACAATTTGTCTTCCATCTCGCAGCGCAATTTGTCGGAAGATGACCTTGCGGGCGTGCGCGCTATTTATGGGGCGCGGTTGGGTGCGGGCGTGCGCGGCGCGATTGCCGGAATAATCAATTTCAGTAGCGGTGCGCCGGTCTTTGGCGCGAACGTCTGGGCGGAAGAAGTCGCAACCGGAAGAGTCAGCGCCAGCAACATCACACTGGCAAACGGTTCGTACCGCATTGAAGGCTTGCTGCCGGGAAACTATCGCGTCTTCGCGCAGCCTCTCGGCGGTGCTATCTTCTCTTCCGAGATTGCTTCGCAGCGAGGAGCATACGTCGGGCTGGCGATCAATCAACAACTTTCTTTCAGCACTGAGGAGGTCGGAACAGTGACTGTCGCGGCAGGTGCGATCCGCCCGCTCAATGCTCAACTCTCCGGCTCGTCGCCTTTGCTCAATCCATCTTTCGTCGGAATCAACGGGCAGCTTTCGACAATCGCCGTTCCGCTCGCACCGATAGGCACGTATAGAATCTTCGTCGCTGGCGAAGGTATCAGCGTGAGCCAGCTATCAAAGAACGGGATTTCCACTACGTC
>JACCVS010000672.1 GCA_013698055.1 Acidobacteriota bacterium | reverse complement strand
CGAGGGTTTATGTTTTCAAACAAAAAGGAGAGACAATCATGAAATCAATTGCATTCAGAACATTCGTTTTAATCATCGCGGCCATCGCGCTCTTGACCGTAGGTTGCGGTAAAGGTGCGTCGTCGCCCACAGATGCCTGGAAGGGATTTTACGCCGCCGCGCAGAAAAAAGATGGGGCGACGATGAAGAGCTACCTGTCGAAAGGAATTCTCAGCGAGGTAGAGCAGGAAGCTAAGAAAGCGAATATATCCGTTGACGAAGCCATCGTTAAAGAATTCGGCCCGGAAGTCGCCAAACTATCATCTTCAACTACCGACGAGAAGATTGACGGCGACAAAGCGACACTTCGAGTCTCAAGGGTAGGAGACGGCTCATCGGAAAAACTCGAATTTGTCAAAGAAGATGGCACATGGAAAATCGCGAAGTAAGCCTTACTCAGTAGGAGAAAAGAGATGAAAAAGATGTCGTGAAGCCGGGGGCTTTTAACGGTGCTAGTCGCAAGTTTTATCTTGCTCGCTACGATTGACACTTCGGCTCAAAGGCGCGGCGTCCGCATCGTGAATAAGCCGCGAGTTGTGGTCAACACACCGCGTCCGGTCGTCGCCGCTGCTCCGGCCACGAATCAGCCCGCCCACATCATTCGCCGCCGAACTGCCAACGGGATCACCTGCTACGGTTGGGATTACGTCAAGAAAGTTTACGTCCCGCGTGTATGTCCGGCGAGCTAGCGGCTGCGAACACGTGGTGAAAGGAATCAGCCAAAAAAGAGTAATGCCAAACCGTCCGCTTTGCCACGCCTGTGAGTTTATTGTCGGCAAAGGCGCGAAAGGAATTGTCCTGGTCAGTCTCGGCGGTGCGGGAACTTTTATGAAATGCCAGTAGAGAAGAACGTTGATCGAAGAGATGCTGAAATGTTTTTTCTTTTCGACACTATTATGCTAATCAGTAGTTGGAAAACAAAAGCAAAAAGCAAAAGGTGAAGACAAAAATCGCTTCTTGCCTTCACCTTTTGCCTGCTTACCTTCTTACTTTTGTCTTATTTCGCTGCTTTACGGCTGGCTTTTTCGGAAGTTTCCGAAGCTTCTGCTGCTTTATCTTTAGTCCCTGCTTCCTCCGCCACCTCGCCGCGCACTGGAATGCCGAGCGCAACGCGCACCTCATTTTCTATGCGGCGCAGCATCTCCGGGTTATCTTTCAGAGTCTGCTTGGAGTTTTCGCGTCCCTGCCCCAGACGGTCGCCCTTGTAGGAGAACCACGCGCCGCTCTTTTCAACGACATTATGAAGTACCCCTAAATCAACAGCATCGCCCTCGCGCGAAATACCCTCGCCGTACATGATGTCAAACTCGCACTCGCGGAACGGCGGCGCGACCTTGTTTTTGACGACCTTAACTCTTGTGCGATTGCCGGTCACTCGGTCGCCGTCCTTGATCGCACCGATGCGGCGAATGTCCAGGCGCACGGACGCATAAAACTTGAGAGCGCGCCCGCCGGTCGTGGTTTCGGGCGAGCCGAACATGACGCCGATCTTTTCGCGAATCTGGTTGATAAAGATAAAGCACGTATTTGACTGTGCGATGATGGCGGCCAGTTTTCTGAGCGCCTGCGACATCAGGCGCGCCTGTAAGCCCGGCAACGAATCGCCCATGTCGCCATCTATCTCTGCGCGCGGGACAAGTGCCGCCACAGAGTCAATGACGATCACGTCAACGCCGTTTGAGCGCACCAGAGCTTCGGCAATTTCCAGAGCCTGCTCGCCCGAATCCGGTTGGGAAATTAAAAGATCATCAATATTCACGCCGAGCTTTCCGGCGTACTCGGCATCCATCGCGTGCTCCGCGTCAATGTATGCCGCAACACCTCCGACCTTTTGCGCTTCGGAGACGATGTGCAAAGCCAGCGTCGTTTTGCCGGAGCTTTCCGGGCCGTAAATCTCTATAATTCGCCCGCGCGGCACGCCGCCGATGCCGATTGCCGAGTCAATGCTCAACGCACTGGTCGAGATCGCGGGGATATCGGAAACTTCACGCTCGCCGAGACGCATGATTGATCCCTTGCCAAATTTCTTTTCAATATTGAGCAGCGCCGCTTCGACCGCTTTCCCGCGATCCGCGCTAGACCTGTCTTCAGCCATAACAAACATCTCTTTCTACCATTCCTTTTCTCACGTTTCGTGGGTGTCGAACTGCT
>JACCVS010000767.1 GCA_013698055.1 Acidobacteriota bacterium | reverse complement strand
ATCGTCTCGCCGGAAGACAACGCCGAAGTGCGCCGCGTCTCCGTCACTAATCAATCGTCGCGCACACGCGAGATAGATCTGACGAGCTACATGGAAGTCGTGCTCGCGCCACCGGCGGCAGACGCCGCGCACCCGGCGTTCAGCAATCTCTTCGTCGAAACGGAATTCATTCCTTCTGAAAACGCTTTGCTGGCTAGGCGACGCCCGCGCTCCGAAACGGATGAACTGGTCTGGGGCATTCACACAGTCGTGACGGAAGGCGAGGGCATCGGCGCGGTGCAGTATGAAACGGATCGCGGTCGCTTTCTTGGGCGCGGCCAAACGCCGTCAACGCCCGTCGCCGTGATGGAAGACCGCCCGCTCTCGAACACCGTCGGCACGGTGCTTGACCCGGCCTTCTGTCTCAGACAGCGCGTGCGGCTGAAACCAAATGAGACAGCGCGCGTCTCTTTCACCACGGCTCTGGCGCATTCGCGCGAAGAGGCTTTGAGTCTGGCCGACAAGTATCACGACACTTCCACGTTCGAGCGCGAGGCGCGGCTCGCGTGGACGAAATCGAAAGTCGAGATGCTGCACCTCAACATGGACCCGGAAGAAGCGCATCTCTTCCAGCGTCTCGCAGGCCGCCTGCTCTATTCCGACCCATCGCTGCGACCACGCCCGCACGTGCTCGCCTTGAACACGAAAGCCCAATCTTCACTCTGGCCTTACGGCATCAGCGGCGATTTGCCGATTGTGCTGGTTCGCATCGGGCAGGCGGAGGATTTGGACATGGTGCGCCAGATTTTGCGCGGGCATGAGTACCTGCGCTTGAAAGGTCTTAGTTTTGATCTGGTGATCTTGAACGACCGCCCGTTGAGCTACGCTCAGGAACTCAACGACGATCTGCAAGCTTTGATTCGCAAGACCGGCTCGCAGGCTCTGCTTGATAAACCCGGCGGCGTGTATTTGCGTCGCACAGACATTATGCCGGAGGCGGACAAGATTCTGCTGCACACTGTCGCCCGCGTCGTCGTCGTCACGGACAGAGGCTCGCTCGAAGAGCAACTCGTTCAGCGTCCCGTCGAGGATGAATTGCCGTTGCCGTTTGTCCCACGACGACCGTCCCGCGCATATCCTGAGCCAGTTGTCGAAACGCCTGCGCTCTCCTTCTTCAACGGTCTCGGCGGCTTCAACCCGGAAGGACGCGAGTACGTGACAACCTTAGGCGAAGGTCAGTGGACGCCCGCGCCCTGGCTCAATGTCATCTCGAACGGGCAAGACTTTGGCTTTCAAGTGACGGAGACGGGCGCGGGCTTCACCTGGTCTGTCAACAGCCGCGAGAATCGTTTGACGCCGTGGTCGAACGACGCCGTCAGCGATCCTCCCGGCGAAGTGATTTACCTGCGCGATGAAGATACCGGAACGATCTGGACGCCCACACCTTTGCCCATTCGCGAAGCCGGGCCGTATGTCATCCGTCATGGACAGGGCTACACGGTCTTTGAGCGCACGAGTCACGGACTGGCGCACGAGCTTTTGCAATTCGTTCCGCTTGACGCTTCCGTGAAAATCTCGCTTCTGCGTCTCCGCAACCAGACTGACCGCAAACGGCGACTCTCCATAACGAGCTACAACGAGCTTGTGCTTGGAGTGCAGCGCAATGTTTCCGCGCCTTTCATCATCACGGAGGTGGACGAGAAGACCGGAACAATCTTCGCCCGCAACCCTTACAACAACGAATTCGCGGAGCGCGTCGCTTTTGTCGAAATGAGCGAGCATGAGCGCGCATGGACGTGTGACCGTAAAGAGTTCGTCGGGCGCAACGGTTCGCTCTCCGACCCAGCGGCGCTGCGCCGCACGAGCCTTTCAGGACGCGCCGGGGCGGGGCTTGACCCCTGCGCGGCAATGCAGGCTTTCATCGAATTAGCGCCGGGAGAATCGCGCCAGATTGTTATCCTGTTGGGCGAAGGCGAAGGCGTGGATGAAGCGCGCTCGCTTGCTTCCAGGTTCAAGCATGTCTTAGAGGTCAACAAGGCTTTCGAGCGCGTTCTCAATCATTGGGATAGTCTACTCGGCGCAGTCGAGGTTCACACGCCGGACGCGGCGATGGATGTGTTGCTCAATCGCTGGCTGCTCTATCAGACGTTGGCCTGCCGCATCTGGTCGCGCTCGGCCTTTTACCAGTCGGGCGGCGCATACGGTTTCCGCG
>JACCVS010000745.1 GCA_013698055.1 Acidobacteriota bacterium | reverse complement strand
GCCGGGCCGAAACGACCGCAGGATCGCATCGAGCTTCCCGACCTGAAAGATAAATTCGTCAATTTGTTTCTCAATCCTGTGACTGAAAATGGTTACGGCAAATCAAAAAAGGATTTGGAGAAGCGTTTCAACGTCAGCGTCGGGCGCAACGCTTTCAAGCAGGCGACTGTCCTGGTTGGCGGCGGTGAACAGGCTCAGGAGACGACTCCTGAAAGCGAGGACATCCACACCAGCCAGATTGATACCAGCCCGCACACTGAAATAGAGATGATGAACAATCGCCCGACGCCAGACCGCATCGGGGAGATTCCGGCGGGAGAGTTTCCCGAGCGCTTCGACGATCTCGGTCATGGCGACGTGGTGATTGCCGCTATCACATCCTGCACCAACACCTCGAACCCGAGCGTGATGATTGCCGCCGGACTGCTGGCGAAAAAGGCCGTCGAGCGTGGCCTGATAGTTGACCCATCGGTTAAGACTTCGCTTGCGCCGGGTTCGCGTGTGGTCACGGAGTATCTGGAAAAGACCGAATTGCAGCCTTATCTAAATCAACTTGGCTTCAACCTCGTCGGTTATGGATGTACGACGTGCATTGGAAATAGTGGCCCGCTCGACCCGCGCATTGAAGACGTGATTACGAAGAACGACTTGATTGCGGCCAGCGTGCTTTCGGGAAATCGCAACTTCGAGGCGCGGGTTCACCAGAGTGTCAAGGCAAACTTCCTGATGTCGCCGCCGCTCGTCGTTGCATTTGCGCTCGCAGGGCGTGTCAACATAGATATGAGCCGCGAGCCATTGGGCAAAGATAGAAACGGCACGGATGTTTACCTGCGCGACCTCTGGCCGACGCTTGAAGAAATCAGCGGCTTGCTGAGCGCGGCGCTTGATCCAGAGACGTATCGCAATCTCTACAAAGACTTCGCGGAACAGAACCCACTCTGGAATGAGATTCCGAGCAGCACAGGCGACGTTTACGAATGGGACACGCAATCAACCTACATTCAAGAACCGCCCTACTTCGAGAAGTTCAGCACGGTGGCGGAATCCTTCTGCGACATCAGGGGCGCTCGCCCGCTCGCCATCTTCGGGGACTCGGTGACAACCGATCACATCTCGCCAGCCGGAGCGATCAAGCCGAACTCCGCTGCTGGAAAATACCTGCAACTGCGTGGCGTTAATGTTGAAGACTTCAATTCCTACGGCTCGCGGCGCGGTAATCATCAGGTAATGGTGCGCGGAACGTTCGCCAACGTCCGCATCAAAAACCTGATGGCCCCCGGCACGGAAGGCGGCGTGACCATCCTGCAACCGATCAATGAGCAGATGAGCATTTACGATGCTTCGGTGCATTATCAGGCCGCTGGCATTCCGCTCATCGTCATTGCCGGGCAGGAGTACGGCACGGGAAGCTCACGCGATTGGGCTGCGAAAGGAACAAGGCTTCTCGGTGTGCGCGTCGTCATCGCGCAGAGCTTCGAGCGAATTCATCGCAGCAATCTTGTCGGCATGGGCGTGCTGCCCTGCCAATTCAAAGAAGGCACAAATGCTGCGTCGCTCAGGCTCGACGGCACGGAGGTTTTCGAAATCACGGGGCTTGAAAAGTCAGCAGTCAGACCCATGCAGGATGTGACTCTCGTCATTCGTCGCGCCAATGGTGAAACGGAAGAAGTGCCGGTCACGCTCAGGATTGATACGCCGATTGAGCTTGATTACTACCAGCATGGCGGTATCCTTCCTTATGTACTCGGCCAATTGATTAAAGAACAGTGACAAGGAAAAGGCAGAATCCAGAATCCAGAATTCAGGAGCCAGAATAAAAACTAACAGCGGTTTCAGCCTTCCATTCTGGATTCTGGATTCTGACTCCTGGATTCTGCTTTATGAGGATTGCTTTATTCACTGTTCTTGGCCTGAGCATCGTGGCGTTGGTCGTTTATGACGTTTACGCGACCATTCTTCATGCGCGTGCTCGCTCGGGACCAATTGGCGAGACGCTGAATCGAACTCTTTGGCGTCTGGCGCGCGCTCTCGCTTTCAAACTCCCACGTCCGCGCCGTCATCGTCTCCTCAATGTCATTGGCCCGCTGCTTCAACCATTCCTCATCATTCTCTTTATCGCGCTTCTGGCTTTAGGCTTTGCGCTTATTTATTACCCGCGAATGCCTGCGCACTTTACAGTTGGTGGGGAAGCTGCAAGCTCTCCCTTTATGGCTTCGCTCTATTTCAGCGGCACAACGCTGACGACGGTTGGTTATGGCGACATCGCGCCTCATTCGACCGGGATGCGTTTGACGGCTCTGTTCGAGGCGGCTTCAGGGTTGGCGCTAATCTCCCTTTCGATCACCTACTTGATTACGGTTTATAGTGCTTTGGAGCGCAAGCGCGCCGTCGCAATCTCTTTTTATCATCAGGCTGAAGAGGGTGCTAACGTGGCAGCATTTATCACCCATCACTTTGTTGCAGGGGAGTTTTACAGTCTGGAAGCCACGCTCCGACTCGCCACGCGCGACATCCAGGAACTTCTTGAATCTCACGTGGAGCATCCCGTCATACACTATTTTCATCCGGTAGAAGTTTACAAAAGCCTGCCGCGTGTTCTTTTTCTCGCGCTTGAAACCTGTGCTGTCATCCGCTCGTGTCTTGATAATGAGGTGTATGTGAAGACGTGCAATCATCCGGACGTGCGAACGCTCGAAGCAAGCTCGCGCCATGTGCTGAGAGAGTTGCTGGCATCTTTGGAACTGGAGAGACGACGCGCGGCGCGGCGTCGCAAGGAAACGCCTTTCGAGGAGTCGAAGCGATGGAAGCACCGGTTCGCGCAAACGATGCGACTCTTGAAGGAAGCTGACATCAAGACGCGCCCTGATGTCGCCGCCGCGTGGGAATTCTACAGGACGAGGCGCGAGGAATGGGAAGCCCAATTGCATCGCTTCAGCAATTACCTCGGTTACGACTGGGACGAAATCACCGGCGACAGCGACCTGCGTTACGCCGCCGATGAAGACATGAAAG
>JACCVS010000725.1 GCA_013698055.1 Acidobacteriota bacterium | reverse complement strand
TTGTTAGCGGGCGTAAAAAAGCTGGCAGCGGTAGCGCTAAAAAAGGCGGTGCTAAGGCCGCAGCTAAGAAGCGCATCAATATCGTTGGCGGGCGCACAAGGGCCGGTGGTGCCAGCACGACGACTGGCGGAGGCAAAGGCGCGGTCAGGACTGGCGGCAACGTTGGCGGCGGTCGTGGCGGCGTAGGCGGCGGCAAAGGCAGCGCGAAGAAAGCCACTCCGTCGAAGGCCGGAGCTAAAGGCAGCACCAGAGGTGGAGCCGGTAAAGGCGGAAGCAGCGGCGGTGCCAAGGGCAGAGGCGGCGCTGGTGCTTCTAAGAAAGGCGGCGGCAGCGGCGGCTCGAAGGGCGGCGTAGTTCGTGGCGGTACAACTGGTGGCTCTCAGCGCTCCGGCAAGGGCGGCTCCAAAGGTGGCGGCGCTAAAGGTGGAGGCGGCAGGCAGGGGCGTTGATGCTCGTCTGCTTTTCACCTCAACACGACAAGAGAGGCTGCGTTACTTTTCGTCAACGCAGCCTCCCCACGCTCAATCTTAAACTTTGAGCGAGTCACTCTCACTTGCGAACAATTATAGAAACTTTCGCGAGGGTGTAAATAATTTTGTGTAAGTGGTTGTTGAGACTAAACTCTTGATTCAATAAAGGAGTCTCAATGCCTATCGACAACAAGCTCATTGACAACTTACTGAAAGACTACAAAACGCCGGAAGAGATACTCGGCGAGGGCGGACTGCTCAAGCAACTGACCAAAGCTGTGCTGGAGCGAGCGATGCAAGCCGAACTGACCGAGCATCTCGGCTACGAACCCCACGACGCGGTGGGCGATAACAGCGGCAACTCTCGTAATGGCAAGTCCCGCAAGACGCTCAAAGGCGACTTTGGCAACTTGCCTTTAGAAGTCCCGCGCGACCGCAACTCCAGCTTCGAGCCGCAGATCGTGCCCAAAGGGCAGACCCGCTTCGACGGCTTCGACGACAAGATTCTTTCTCTGTATGCACGCGGGATGACGACGCGCGAGATCCAAGCCCATCTCGAAGAGATTTACCAGGTAGATGTCTCGCCCGCCTTGATCTCGTCCGTCACAGATGCCGTCATCGAAGAGGTCAAGACTTGGCAGAACCGACCGCTCGAGGCGCTCTACCCGATTCTTTATCTCGACGCCTTGCAGGTCAAGGTGCGCGACGGGGCGCACATCCGCAATAAGGCTATTTACCTCGCCATCGGTGTCAACCTCTCCGGCATCAAGGAAGTTCTTGGCTTGTGGGTCGCCCAGACTGAAGGCGCGAAGTTCTGGTTGCAGATCGTGACAGAACTGAAGAACCGGGGCGTGGCGGACATCTTCATCGCCTGCGTCGATGGCTTGAAGGGCTTCCCCGAAGCTATCGAGACGGTCTTCCCCGCAGCGCAGGTGCAGCTCTGTATCGTGCATCTCGTGCGGCACAGCTTGAACTATGTCGGCTGGAAGCAGCGCAAGGAAGTCGCCGCGGACTTGCAGCTTATCTACCGGGCGGCGACACGCGAAGAAGCTGGGATGAAACTCGACGAGTTCGCGGCTCGGTGGGACGCGCAGTTCCCAACCATCAGCCGGTCGTGGCGGTCGAACTGGGAGCGCATCACGCCGTTCTTCGCCTACCCGGCGGACATCCGCCGCGTCATCTATACGACCAACGCCATCGAGTCGGTGAACATGTCGCTGCGGAAGATCATCAAGAATCGAGGGTCGTTCCCGACGGACGAGGCGGCGCTCAAACTGCTCTACCTGGCGTTACAGAACATCGCGCGCAAATGGACGATGCCAATCAAGGAATGGAAGGCGGCGCTCAATCGCTTCGCGATTCTCTTCGAGGACAGGATGCCTGCCCTCTAATGACGATCACTTACACAAACTTCTGGACACGCTCACTTTCGCCAGGTCATGCTGTCGCCCGGACATTCGCCAATCTCAAATTATTGTCCCTTCTTGTCGCGCTGACAGCCGAGAAGCCGTTATTGAATTGAGACGGTTAGTGTATAGCTCGTGTTGTTTGCGCCGCCGTTGTAAATATTCAGCACATAATCACGCGAGCTATCCGTCTGAATCGTGTAAGAGGTTTGATCGTTCTCGGCGAATGCGACTTTGCCGTTGCGGGATGAAAGGGTCGCCGAAATAGTTTGCCCCGCGCCTGCGCGCACAACGTACTTGCGGTAATTTGCTCCCGCCACACCTCGATTGACTCCAATCCTTCCGCTGACGGTCGCAGAGGTTGAGCCGCGTCTAAAGCGTATGCGCGACTGCGCCGTGATATCCGCAGTTGCCAGCAAGACCGTCAGTGCCAACACTGCCATCGTCGAAACTGTTTTTCTCATGATCTTCCTTTTTCTCCTGTTTGTGGAATTGGTATTCAAATTTCAACTAAGCTGCCGAACGTTTGAAACAACTGGTGTGATGTTAATCTAGGGATGGCTCCTGAAATTTATCAATGTAGTAACCATCTCCGCTCCCTCCTTGATCGTCCTCCTGATAGATGGATTCTATGGTTTGAGCCGGTGGCCCGCAATTTGTATTTAACCAATCAATCATCTCCTCAATTCCTTTGCCTTCATATACCAGCCCGAGCGCACCTTCTGGCTTATAGAAAGCATCTGGTAGATAGATGATTTGATTAGAACCAAGCGCCGACCCAATATGACGGCAGACTCCTCTCAATTTATTTCGGACTGTCCGTTCCATTAGAAATGGCCACCATCTTACGCCGTGGCAAATCTGGAATACGCGCTTGCTAACAAAGCCGTGGAATTCATGGCCTTCAATCATGATAGTTCCGTGATTACGAATTGTCTCACGAATAGAACCAGCTTCGTCCTCACGCCATTGCCACTTATCTGGTGAGCTGCCGGGAACGGGATAGCCTTCTATTATTGGTAGAAAGTGCTGCACCCGATGCCAATCAGAGTTAAGCAGTTCTGGCAGAGAATAGATATGCTCCCCATCGAGATTGTGATTGACTGCTGCTGTGAAATCTGTACCCATAATTTAAGTGTCAAGGTATTGGTTAGCGCCTAACTACTATTCTGACGCTACATTCCTTTTTCAGCGAAGACCTGAACGAGTTTGATGAGCGTCTCGGTTGATTTCTCAAGCCCGCGCACGGAATTGAATTCGAGCTTGCCGTGAAAGTTGTGCCCGCCGGTGAAAAGATTCGGTGTCGGCAACCCGAGGAACGTCAAGCGCGCGCCGTCAGTGCCGCCGCGAATCGGGCGAATGTTGGGCTTGAGTCCGGCGCGGCGCGCGGCTTCCATCGCGTTCTCGGTCAACTGCGGGAAGTCCTTCAAGACTTCTTTCATGTTCTTGTAGTTCTCTTTGACATCAACCGTGATTTTCACCTGTGGAAATTTCTGCCCCGTGGCTTGCGCCATCTCCCGCAGCGTCTTCTCTTTGGCGTCGAGTCCGCTCAACTCAAAATCCCTGAGCAGAA
>JACCVS010000712.1 GCA_013698055.1 Acidobacteriota bacterium | reverse complement strand
AAATCGAACCACATGACATTGGTACACACTGCTTTCACGGATTCATCAGCACAGGTGCATAAACATAGAGCAATGAGAATATTGCCGAATTATCAAGTGTGCCAATCTTGTAAGGACTGATTTAGATGGGGATCTTTCCTTTTTTATGAATTAATTTTTGATAGGTAAAAGGGTCTCCGTGAAACATACGTGAAAGTCTGTAGCAACATCTGTCCATAAGCCATCGCTTCAAAAGGCTGTGAACATCCGTGATTGTTGGCATTTCATGCAAGGGTCAATTTCAGTCAACAAGGGCATACCTTATTGTGACAAATACAACAAACCCGTGAAACAGGCTGTTTTCACAGGCTTGCCTTAAAATCGCCCATTGACCAGCGAAACATGCATGAAAGTTTCTCGGATAATCAGGCGCGGATTGCCGCTAGGGGCAGCACCTTTGCCGGTTATTGAGTCAATCCCTTGACTGCCGCCCGCATCTCGGCCATTTACCCGCACTCGTCTCCCCAAGCATCGACCACCTTCCAGGTTTTAAGCAGTTTTCGGAATCGCCATTCAGAGGCCTTATGAAGTTCTTATGAACATTTTATGCCTTTCTTATGCGAGCAAGAGTAGCATTCAATTCTTGACAATTTGTCTGCCAAAGTTACTCCCGTATTAAGGAGAGGAGTAACACGGGGGAACCACCGTTCCGCGAGTGCGTTTTGTGGAACACGGGGCGAATCGTGAAAGGACAATATCGCTTTCACGAAGGATACTTCTCGATCCTAGTCCGTCAGCTAACCTCGTAGGCTTCTCAGAGAAGGGCACGCCGCGACCGGATTAAGGGGCACGGAGGCGCTTGGCTTCCGTGCTTTTTTATGTCTAACGGTATGACAGAGGAGAATCTTTCGTCTGATGTGGAAATCACTTAAACGTACTTTGGTTGGCAACCCTATATCGAGCGAGCAAGCTCAACACGAGCGTCTGAATAAAAAAACGGCGCTGGCCGTCTTCTCTTCGGATGCGCTCTCTTCAGTGGCATATTCTACTGAAGCGATCCTGCTTGTGCTGCTTGCCGCCGGGTCGATAGCCATCGGCTATCTGGTGCCCATCGTCATCGGGATTACGATTCTGCTGGCGATACTCACGCTCTCCTACCGGCAGACCATTCACGCCTATCCGTCGGGCGGTGGGGCATACATCGTCGCTAAAGATAATCTGGGAACGCAGCCGGGTCTCGTCGCCGGGGCGTCGCTCTTGATTGACTATATCCTGACGGTGGCTGTCTCAGTCTCAGCAGGTGTGGCTGCCATTACGTCGGCGACGCAGGGCACTCGGTTAGACTTTCTACACGAGCATCGTGTGGCACTCTGCATTTTTATTGTTATCTTCATCGCCTTGATTAACCTGCGCGGGGTGCGCGAGTCGGGCGCGATCTTCGCCGGGCCGACTTACCTGTTTATCCTTTCGATGGTGGCGCTCATCGTGGTCGGCTTCTTTCGCTATTACGCGACCGGCCAGACCATGCCCATCCCCTCTGCCGAAAATGTCCACTACGATCAATCCGTGGGAAGTGTCACACACAGCGCGCTGACCGGCGGTGCGCTGCTCTGGCTGCTGATGCGAGCCTTCGCCGCAGGATGTACTGCCCTGACCGGAGTAGAAGCGATCTCGAACGGCATCCCGGCCTTTCAGAAACCGGAGTCGAAGAACGCCTCGACAACGCTCACCTGGATGGCATTCATCATGACAGTGCTTATCCTCGGCACGGGATTCCTGGCCTACAAATTGAACGCACATCCCGCCGGAGCAGAAGAGACATTGGTTTCGGCGATGGCGCGACATACGTTCGGTTCCGGCGTCTTCTACTACGGCATCCAAGCGGCGACCGCCGCCATTCTGGTGCTGGCCGCTAACACCGCATTCGCTGACTTTCCGAGATTGGCTAGTTTGCTCGCGGCTGACCGATACCTTCCGCGCCAGTTCGCTAATAGAGGAGACAGGCTGGTCTTCTCAAACGGAGTCGTCATCCTGGCCATCCTGGCCGTCGTCCTGATCGTGATTTTCAAGGGACAGGAGCAGGCGATGTTGCCGCTCTACGCCGTGGGCGTCTTCCTCTCATTTACGTTGTCGCAGTCGGGCATGATTATCCACTGGCTGCGCGAGCGTAAATCGGAAGAGGCGAAGGCGCGCATCCTGAAACAGGAAGAGCAGCAAAGTCTTCATCGCACGGAAGACCCCGGCGCGGCGACTCACGCGCGCGAGCGTCTCCGCGCCCTTGAGCGGGATAAAGGCGGCAATTGGCTCCTGTCCACGCTCATCAACGGTGCGGGCGCGGTCATTACTTTCATCGTGCTGATCGTTCTCACCGTTACCAAGTTCACTCACGGTGCGTGGGCTGTGATCGTGCTAATTCCCATTCTGGTGGCGATGTTTCAAGCAATCAATCGCCACTACAAACTTGTCGCCGCGCAATTAACGCTGGGACAGGTCAAGCCTGACAGACCGCCCATGAAGCACCGGATCATCATCCCTATCTCGGGCATCCATCGCGGCGTGCTACCCGCACTGGATTACGCGCGAAGTTTGAGTTCAAATGGCCATCAGATTACAGCCGTGTATGTGGAGATCAACCCGGAGAACACGGAGGAAGTGAGAAGTCAGTGGGAAGTCTGGGGGAAGGGGGTACCGCTTAAAATTCTTTCCTCGCCGTTCCGGTCAATCACGAAGCCGCTCATCAATTTCATCAACGAGGAATCAGAGCTACATAAAGACTCAATCACCACCATCGTGTTGCCGGAGTTTGTGCCCAAAGCGTGGTGGCAGCAACTCCTGCATAACCAGATGGCACTACTCATCAAAGGGAAGCTGCTCTTCTCCAAGAACATTGTGGTCACAAGCGTGCCTCATCATTTACGTCGTTAAATATTCGTGAAGGCAGTGGTAAAGTAGTGCTGAAATGCCTTCAATCTTAATGCAAATCGGTCTGTGCAGTTGATAGCTCTCGGCATCCGATAGTTAGCTTATGTGGACGAAGATGTTCGAGAAGAAGTGGGCCGGCTACTTTGTAGCGGTGATCGGCATTGCCGCCGTCACAGGCGCGCTCAAGTTGTTCGGGGAGCATATTAACTCGACAACCGTTGCGCTCGGTCTCCTCCTCGTGGTGCTTTTCGTCGCCACCGGATGGGGTTCACGTCCCGCCGTGCTGTCTTCGCTGCTGGGTGTGGTGTGCTTCAATTTCTTCTACCTGCCTCCGGTCGGCAGATTGACCATAGATGATCCGGATAACTGGATTGCACTATCTGCCTTTCTCGTCACCGCAGCCACCGCCGGACAACTCTGGGCACG
>JACCVS010000690.1 GCA_013698055.1 Acidobacteriota bacterium | reverse complement strand
AACGTTCATTCAGCGCGTCCAACTGCGGCTTCAAACGCTCGTTGCGCTCCTTGTTCGCGTCCAGAGCTTTCTGATCTATGAAGACCGGGTAGAAGTTGACCATCACGACGCCGCCGTTTTTGGCGATACGCCGCAGGAGGTCGTCCGGGATATTACGCAGGTGACTATTAAGCGCGCGAGCCGAAGAATGTGATGCAATAACAGGGGCGGTCGAAACATCCAGCACATCCGACATCGTCTTGTCGGAGACGTGCGAGACATCAACGAACATCCCCAGCCGATTCATCTCGCGCACGACATCACGACCGTAATCGGAAAGCCCGTTGTGGCGCGAAGTATCACAGCAAGCGTCCGCCCAGTCATTCGTGTTGTTGTGCGTCAGCGTCATGTATCGCACACCCAAACGATAGAAGTCGCGCAGCGCCATCAAAGAATTTTCAATCGCGTGCCCGCCTTCGATTCCCATCAGCGCGGCGATCTTGTCCTGCTTCTTCGCGCGGCGAATGTCCGCGACAGATGTCGCCATCATCATTTTGTCGGGATAACGCTCCGCAGCGCGGTAAACCAGATCAATCTGATCCAGCGCTCGCCGAGCCGAGCCGCCATCTTTGGCGTATTTCCGATCAACGTAGATTGAGAAAAACTCCGCCGTCAGCCCGCCTTCCTTCATCCGCGCAAGGTCTGTGTGATACTTGCCAACTGAAGACGTGCCGAGATCGTAGCCGTCGTCAATCATCATTCCGGTGATGTCGTTGTGCGTATCAACGACAATTGATTTGCGCTGAATCTTGAGAGCCTCTTTCCACAGACGCTCATCGCGCGGCGACTGGGACGAGGTTGAAGTCTGAGCGGTCATGCCCAGGGCTGGCTGTGCGTTCTGTGAAAACACAGGCACGGCGAGCGAGAGGATGAGCAGGACGAGTGCAGCGCAATACGAGACTTGATGTTTCTTCATTTGATTTATCGCCGTTCGCTTCTGAAGGATTGTTAAGGCAAGCGGGAAGACTCTAACTCACTTCAAGAGCGCTCGCAACTTACGATAAAGCCAGAGAGACGCGACCGGCAACATCGCGAAGTGCTCGCCCCTCGACTCGCGCGCCTGTCCCGCCCCGCGTCTCTGTGGCTATCCACATTGACCAAAGGAGAGACGAAGAGTAAGAAATTCGCTATGGCTATCAAAAGAATTTTATTGACGGAGCGTTGAGTATGAAGAAATGGGGCTTGAGAATTCTGTCAGCATTCCTAACGTTTATGGTTGGCTCGGGTGTGGTAAACATCATGAGTTTTCGTCCTGCGCCAGCAGCGAAGGTTCAGAACATCAATACGGTCGCAAACGTTCAAGCGGCGCTCCCGCCTCGGCAGATTGTAGAAGATACGCAACCGACGGAAGAGACTGACGAGATTATGAAGCCTCATCAGGTCTCCATCTCGCCTTATGAAATCAAAAGGCTTATTGATGAAAACAAGCAGGCTGCTCGTCACCAACAGAGCGAACTTAATTTTGAGCCAATTTGGGAGCAGTTGAATATCAAGGCTGCGGGCAAAAGCAGTTTTACATTGGATCAATGCAACGGTAACTGTAATGCCGATTTATTCACGCTTGAGCTTGATGGTAAGCCGGGCAAAGAAACAATTCTAGGATTAGCTGGCACTTGGGAATACCGCTATCTGATTTTCAAACAAGATAATTCCCAACGTGGCGCAGATTCAGTGTGGATATTGATGGGGTATGTAGATGCGTTCATCCGATATTCTGATCCTGAGCACCGAGTCGTGGTCGCAGGGACGCAACGTTGGCTGGCAATTGGACGGGTCACTGGATACGGCTCGGGTTTTGGTAGTGGTGCTGAAGATTGGTATGAGGTCGGCGAGAATGGTGTCGCACCTGTTTTGTCTTATCAAACCGGCTTGTTCGCGGCGACTTGGGGCGTAGAACCCGGAATAAATCGTAAGACTAAAGTCTCGAAGATTGATTACCAGGATGGAATAACCGTCGTGTCTGTCCAGTCTTCAACCTCATATGACGGTTATAGAGAACTTAAGCACCTCTCACCTCAAGAACTTAATGAACGTCTCCCCTTGTGGGTTGACAAAAGGCGGGCTACTTTCATTAAAGGACCTGGAATGCAGAAATTTGTCTTTGATCCACTCCACTCAGAAATGACAGAGAAGGAACTCGAACCGAATTATGACTATGGAGAATCTCTTACCGATGAAGAGTTCTTGAAGTACAATTACCGGGAACTACTAAAGATCGCTAACGAAAGATGGACGAAAAAGAAAGAATGGCTGTTTGATTTCCTTAAGAGCTGCGGCGACAGTATAGAAAAGCAGTCGTTGTACGAAACAGCCGTCATAAACGATAAATGTCTATACTGATTGCCGAAGACAACGTGGCTCAACGCCGTTACCTGCGCGAGATTCTGGAGCGTGAGTTTCCCTCGCACGCGCCTGTGATTGAAGCCGCGGACGGCGAGGAGACGATTCAGTTAGCGCTCAAGCACAGGCCGGGCTTGTGCGTGCTGGATATTCAAATGCCGAAGCTGTCGGGCGTGAAGGCGGCGAGGGCGATCTGGAAAGAGTATCCGGCGGCGCGCGTTATCTTCTGGACGCAGTTTCCGCACGAAATCTATATCAACGAGATTCGAAAGATTATCAAGAGCGTCCAACCACCGCCCGCCTACGGTTTCATTCACAAGAACAATCCCGAATCGCG
>JACCVS010000689.1 GCA_013698055.1 Acidobacteriota bacterium | reverse complement strand
AACGTTCATTCAGCGCGTCCAACTGCGGCTTCAAACGCTCGTTGCGCTCCTTGTTCGCGTCCAGAGCTTTCTGATCTATGAAGACCGGGTAGAAGTTGACCATCACGACGCCGCCGTTTTTGGCGATGCGTCGCAGGAGATCGTCCGGGATGTTACGCAGGTGACTATTGAGCGCGCGAGCCGAAGAATGCGAAGCGATGACGGGAGCGGTTGAAATGTCCAGCGCATCTGCCATCGTCTTGTCGGAGACGTGAGAGACATCAACAAACATCCCCAAACGATTCATCTCGCGCACGACCTCACGACCGTAATCGGAAAGCCCGTTGTGGCGCGAAGTATCACAGCAAGCGTCCGCCCAGTCATTCGTGTTGTTGTGCGTCAGCGTCATGTAGCGCACGCCCAGACGATAAAAGTCGCGCAGCGCCATCAAAGAATTTTCAATCGCATGTCCGCCTTCAATTCCCATCAGCGCGGCAATCTTGTCCTGCTTCTTCGCGCGGCGAATGTCCGCCACAGATGTCGCCATCATCATCTTGTCGGGGTAACGCTCCGCAGCGCGGTAAACAAGATCAATCTGATCCAGAGCGCGGCGGGCAGAGCCGCCATCTTTCGCGTACTTCCGATCAACATAGATTGAGAAGAACTCCGCCGTCAGCCCCCCTTCCTTCATCCGCGCGAGATCAGTGTGGTACTTGCCAATTGATGACGTGCCGAGGTCGTAGCCGTCATCAATCATCATCCCGGTGATGTCGTTATGCGTGTCAACGACAATTGATTTGCGCTGAATCTTGAGAGCTTCGCGCCACAGACGCTCATCGCGCGGCGGCGTGGACGAGGTTGTTGTCTGAATGGTCGCGCCCGCAGGTGACTGTGCCACTTGTGAAGGAGCGGGCGTCACAAGCGAGCAAACGAGCAGCGTGATGAGTGTAGCGCAATGCGAGAGTTTATCTTTCTTCATTAGATTTGTCGCCGTTCGCTTCTGAAGGATTATTAAGGCCAGCGGAAAGACTCTAACTTACTTCATTGGTGCTCGCAACCTGCGATAAAGCCAGAAGGACGCGACCAGCAGCATCGCCGGAATCCAGACCCAGATGAACTCGCTTTTAATCACTTCCAGTCCGCGACTGCTGAAGAACCTCAACCCCACGGGTGAGACTTCGATTGGTCGCCACGGAAAGAAGTGTCGCGTCGCATCAAAGGGAGCGAAGAAGGCCGCGCCCGTTCCGCCATCCGTCAATGCATCCAGCAGGCCGTGCGAAGCAGTGACGGCGAAGAAATAGACCAGCAGCTTCCACCAGTCTTTTGAGAACGCGGGCATCTTCTTAAAAGCCAGCCGGACAATCAGGAGAGCGAGCAGCAGGGCGAAGAAAAGCGAGTGGGTAATACCTCTATGCCCGAACATCGAGCCGCGCGGGAAGCCAAAGGAGAAACTGATGACATCCGCATCCGGCAGGACAGCGCAGAGGATGGATAGAAGCCAGAAACGCGCCGGTCTCTTCTCGTCAGAGTAAACCTTACCCAGCGCGACCGCCGCCACCGCATGGGTGAAAATCGTGGGCATCCGTCACTTTTAGCGTTTCCGCAATTAACTATCAAGGAAGAAACCGAACTGCCCTGAGAACTGTCTGATTATCAACACCCCATCGGAATCGTGAACTCCAGACGCTTAAGCACCCGCCAGCGCTCGCCTTCTCTGACCTTAATCCGCAAACTGATTTTGCTCACGCTGATGCCAATCGGGTAATCGTTGATCGTCTTTGCGGCGCGGACTAAATTTGCCCACCTGTTGCCGCCTTCCTTTAACACTTCCTGATAGATTTCCTGCATTGTGACATGAGGAAATCTCGAAGCATCGGCCTCAGTCAGCTTCAGGGTCAGGAATTTATTGTTTTCAAGTTTTTTGATCTCCCTCCACTCCGAACGATAGTGCTTCCAGTCAACCAAATCCAGATGCGGGCCTTCGTCCGAGATCGCCAGACTGGTCTCAAATTGTTGTTCGAGCTTGAATTCCCTTTCGGGGATCGTCCCTCGCAGGAGAATAATCTGGTTCTCAATGCTCTCGCTTAAATCCAGATCAACAAAGATGGGATGGCGCGAGAGATTTTTGAACGCCCTTGGATTAATCTCAGACTCCTCATCGTGTCTCACGATCTCGATGCTGCTCATGTATTCGCAGAGGCGACAGTATTTGTCCGGCTGACACGCCTGGCAGTCCTGATCCTTGACGCCATTGGTTTCCTGAGGGGGCAGTGTCCTGACAGCAGCCTGAGTCGGATTGTTCTGCGCTTTCGCGATTGTGGCCACCTGCTTGCTCGGCGGAGCTTCAAGGCTCGAAACAATCGCGGCCAGCATCACCCCTACAATGCAGGTTACCAGCGCGACCATGCCCGTCACTATTTTACGAATTCTTATCTTCATCCAGTGTCATCCTCCAACGACCGAATTCAATCATGCCATTGACGCTGCGCTCACAATTCGTTTGCGAGTATCCCACAACCGAACTGAGTGATGAGG
>JACCVS010000658.1 GCA_013698055.1 Acidobacteriota bacterium | reverse complement strand
TGATAGTCCTCGCACGCATCCCGGCAACAAGGTAGATGGCGGCGTAGGAAGCCCACTTATTCCAGCGCTCGCTCGCCAGCGCGCGAATCTCGCTCTCCGTCATCGGAGAGCCGTTGTTGTAATACTTCACGACGAAGCCGCGCAAGACCAGATCGCCCGCCGGAAAAACATCTGCTCGTCCGAAGTAAAGCATCAAAGCCCACTCCGCCGTCCATCGTCCGATGCCTCGCGATTGTATGAGGCGCGCAATCAGCGATTCGTTCTCTTCATCTTGCAATTCATTCTCGTCGAGTTCTCCTTCATGGACGCGCCTTGCTAACTGAATAATGCTGACGGCCTTTGCGCCTGTGAGACCAATCGCGCGAAGATCAGACTCCGCCACCCGCGCCAGATTTTCAGCGCGCGGAAAAGCGTAGAAAATTTCGTCTTCAGCCCTCAAAATCTCTCCGAACTTTTCCACGAAGCGGCGTTTCATCGTCCATGCTCCGGTGGTCGAGATTTGCTGTAAGAGAATGGAATTGACCAGAGCTTCAAAGAGTTGAGGCCAGCGCGCGACACGCAGTCCGCGATGCAATGCTTCGAGCTTGCTCATCAACGAATCGCTTGCCACCTGAGCGCGAAACTTTTTGAGGTCGTGGTCAACGCTGAAAATTCGACGCGCCAGAGTCTCCGCCGATTTCATCTCAACGATTGTCATCCTTGTCGCTCCGCGCTTGCCGTCAACGGTTACGGCAAGCAGCGGGCGCGAAGGCGTGCCGCGCGATTCGACTTTCAGCAGGCTCAATTGATTCCCAACATAAATCGCGCGACGGTAAATCCCATTTGTGAAAGTGTCAACCGCTTCGGCCTCTGTGTATCGCAGGAAGCGAGCGGTGGCAGCGAAATCAAACGGCGCGCGAGGTTTGATAATGATTTCCATGACGTGTTTGAGTGTCGCCGAACCAGCGCGCCCGCGTCAAAGACTCTTGAGCTTGACAGCCCTGAAAGCCGTCCATATATTTGGACTTTGCGTTAAGAGACGCGCGCGATGACTATATGCCGGACGCCGTAGAGCAAGATCATCAAGCGCACTGGATGCGGCAGGCGCTACGGGCTGCGTCCGAAGCGGGAGAGCGCGGCGAAGTTCCCATCGGCGCTTGCGTCGTGACGAATGATGGCCGCATTCTGGCAATCGCGGGCAACCGGACGCGTACGGATTGCGATCCGACGGCACATGCTGAGATCATCGCGCTGCGCGAAGCGGCGCGCACTTTCGGCAACTACAGATTGACTGACACGGCTCTGTACTCGACCATCGAGCCGTGCGCGATGTGCGCGGGCGCGCTCATTCAGGCCAGAGTCAAGCGTCTCGTTTACGGCGCGCGCGACGAACGCTTCGGCGCAGTTGAAACCAGGTTTCGCATCTGCGACTCAAGCTCCTTGAATCATCGAATGGAAATCACATCGGGCGTGCTCGAAGAAGAATGCCGAATAATCATGCAGGAGTTCTTTCGGGCAAGACGGACGGCGAAGGGATGAGGGTTAAAGGATGAAGAAAAGACAGAGTGCTTATTTCAACTCTCATCCCTTTCATCGCGGAGAGGTCGCATAGTGGCTTAGTGCACCGGTCTCGAAAACCGGAGTGGGGGAAACTCCACCGTGGGTTCAAATCCCACCCTCTCCGCCAGATTCCTTTCAAGCTCATCTGTTTAGAAAGTTGAAGCATTCACGACAAAGAGGTCAACAACCTTTTTTCCTATGAAGAAAGGCCCATGCGCCGCATGAGACTTGTGAATCTAGTGTCATCTCGCAGGCTGTCAAGCAGCGGATCAACTCCCAGATAGATGAGCCAGTAGGAACGCTCGTCGCAAGCTCTCTCTAACCACTCCAAGGCGCGGTCTTTCTCTCCCAACGCAGCATGAATCGCCGCCCGGTGGTAGGCAGCTCCGGAGCGGGCAAACGTTTTAATTGGGCGGCCTGTCCTCCGCAATCTGACTCCACAGCCGGGCGGCGGGCAGCCTTTCTGTGCATCGGACACCGGGACGGAGATTACGGAAGAGTGACCAATGCAAATCAGCGCTCAATCAACACCACGTCTCGGAACCCGTTGCCGCGCGAGACGACATAGTATCTTTCGTCGCGGGAGATGTCGAAATGAAAGGGATTGTCGGCGCTAAAGTTCGTGATTTGTTTTCGCTCGTCCGTCGTGACGTTGTTACTCCACAAATTGCCGCCGTCGAAACTGTCGTCAATCGCCACGAGTGATTGCGAATCACTCGTCCAGCGCACTCGCTGACGAAAAGCCGGGAAGTTGAAGAATCTTTCTTTCCCGGACGGATCTTCCAGAGTCATCACGGCGACTTGCCAAGGCGACTTTGCTTCGTCGTTATAAACGGCGTGCGCCAGAAATCTGCCGTCGGGCGAGACAGCCGGCCCCCACACTGATTTGCTTGTGCGGCTGACGGCAACCGACTTGCCACTGTCAATTGAAATTTTCCAAATCGAGCCTTTTCCGATTTGAGAAAATGTGTAGTAAATCCATTTTCCGTCAGGCGAAAAATATGGGTTAAGTTCTTCGTTCTCTTTGTTATCCGACGGCGGCGTTAACTGCCGTGCCTCTGTTCCATCCAAATTCATCAGCCACAAACGCGGCGCACCTGTCCGGTCGGAAACAAAAGCGATGAAACGATTGTCAGGTGAAACCACCGCTTCGACGTTTCGCCGTCCCGCGTTTTTGGTGAGCTGTCGCATCTCGCTGCCGTCCAGGTTGATGGAAAAAATGTCGTAATTGTTTTTGTCTCGCGCCGTGTAGATGATGCGACCGTCGGGCGCGAACGCCAAACCGAAACGTCCGTCCACATTATTTATGCCGGAAGTTATCTGCCGCGCCGAGCCGGTTTCTTTATCGAACACCCACAGATGCAGATTTACGCTTTCTTGCAACACGACGAATTTGTCCGCGTTTTTGATGAGACTAAAATTGAGGTAATCGTTGAAATCGTTGGTCACGCGCGCGGCTTCGCCGCCCGGAAACTTGACGCTCCAAATCTGAATGTTGCCCTCGCCTTTTTTCTGCGCGGTCATCATCAATTCGCTCGCGCTTGTCCAGCCGAGGTATTCGATCACTTGCCAAACGTCTTGCGTCTTGATTTCGCGTTCGACGCCCGTTTGCAGGCTGACCTCGACGAGTCGCATTACTCCCTCGCCGTGCCTTCCCGTCACCACCGTCAAATGCTCGCCGTCCGGCGACCAGACGGGCGCGGGCCCCCAACCCACGTAATACTCCGGGTCGCGTCGAGTGGCGACAACTCGCTCGCTGCTACCATCGGTTTCAGCGACGATGATAGAACTGCTTTCCCCAGGTGAACTGCCTCGCGGAAAAGCGACTTGCCTGCCGTCGGGCGAAACGGAAAACTCGCTCCAATTATTCGAGGCGATTTTGCGCGGCTCGCCGCCGAAAACCGGGATTTGAAAGATGCCTTCGCGGTGGCCGTAATAGATGAAATTTCCGTCGGGCGAGAAACGCGGTGAAACGGGTCCGGCTTCAGACGGCGGAACGATGACGACCTCACTTTCTGTGACGATGTTTTTCAGACGAAGCGAAGTTTTTTTGCCTTCCATCATGACGTAGGCGAGCGAGATTCCGTCGGGCGAAAGCGCCGCGCCTCGCACTTTGCCGCTTTCCGTCAACCGGCGGAGCTTGATTTCCCGTGCCTTCAACGATTCCTCGTTCCAGCCGAAGCGCAAGGCGAAACCGGCCAAGATGACGACAACCAAAGCAACAGAGCCGAGAAACAAACCGCCGCGAGTGGAAATTTGCGGGCGCGTAATTCTCGCAACGTTTAGCGACAGAGCGGCGGCACTCGCGGCATCCGCGTCCGCTGGCGGCACGGTTAACGCGACGGTGTCAGATGAGACATGGTCGCCGTTCGCTCTGGGCGTCGGCTCCTGCCCACTTTGAGATGAACTCGCCCTCACGTGCTGCCGCACGACAACCTCATCGCCCCGAGCTTCAAAGACCTTCACGCTCGCCAGAAAGCGGTAGCCACGCTTCGGCACAGTCTCAATATATGGCTTCCCGCTCTCACCCTTGCCAAGAGCGCGCCGCAGCGCAAACACGTTCTGCGTTAGGTTCGACTCCTCGACGAACGAGTCAGGCCACACCTCTTTCAACAATTCGTCTTTATCGGCGAGCCTTCCGGCGCGCCGGACCAAGGCGACCAGCGTCTCGAAAGCCTTCGGCGTCAGCGGCACAGGCTCGCCGTCGCGCAGGAGTTGCCGCTCCTGCGGCAGCAGGCGGTACGGGCCGAATTCGTATAAATGGCTCTCCTGCTTACTCATAAAGGCTTGAATAATTTTCTAATAAATCTCTAATGGGTCTCTAAAGACCTGCGCGACGCGCGGCGTGTACAGTCGCGGTCATGGTGGGGGAGAAAGCCAGCGAGAGAGGCTGGCGCGAATGTGGACAGGCAGGATTGTAAACGGGCGGACGCGGGCAAGGCAACAAATTTCAGCCGAGGGGGCGAGGCGTGGAGAAAAAAATCAGAACCGAGTGCAGCGTCGAGATTGACGATGTCTTCGTGATTAAAAGGGTGGGGCGCTCCGTCGAGGGCTGGTGCGCGGGCTGTGGCCGCGCGACGACACACGTCACGCCGGAGGACGCCGCGATGCTGATCGGAACCGGGCCACGCGCCATCTACTGCCTCGTTGAGTTGGGCGAGATACACTGGGCGGACGGACCCGAAAACCTGGTGCTCATCTGCCTCTGCTCGCTGTTAGATAAAACAGGTCAAGATTTTCGCACAGAAAAAAGGAGAGAAAATGAAACGAACGATCATTAGCGCATTACTCATTATCGCGGCGGCGGTTGCTGCCTTCGCACAGGAATCCAAATCCATCCCCAACCCGCCGATGACGAAGACCGTCGTCGAGACGCTCAGGGGCGCGGGCAACTTCAATACTTTCCTCAGCCTGCTGGAAACGGCGGGGCTGAAGAATCTGGGACTCGCGCCGGCGGGATTTATCGGTGGCATCGGGCCGAACCGCGCCGCTACGGTGGGATTTTCCACCGAGGGCTATCGGACGACCTTCGCTCCTAACGATGCGGCCTTCGCCAAACTGCCCAAAGGCGCGCTCGCGGCCATGAGGAAAGACCCGAAACGGCTCCGCTCGTTCCTGCTCGGCCACATGCTGTTGGGCAAGGTGATGGTCAAGGATATGTTCGAAGCGGGGGCAAATTCGAGCAAGATTTTCAAGTCCGCGAATGGGTCTGAACTGAGCCTCATCTGGACTGCCGGAATTAACGGCATGTCCTCTCTACAAATCAATGGCAAAGCGCGCGTCGGCAAGTTTCAGGACGTGATGGCCTCCGATTACTTGATCGTCATACACGAGATTGACGCCGTGCTCATGGGAGACGGCAGCGTCTAGGCACGCGGGCATGAGGTGAAACCGATTTTACGAAGCGGCTCCAACCAACGCCCGCTTCATTTACTTAAACCCATCAATCCCTCACCCGCAGGGCGAGGCACAAAAGGAGACTTATGAGATCAGCAAACACTTTGACCAAAGCAATATCAATCGCGGCTCTCGCACTAGCGCTCGTCGCTTCGGCTGTACCCTCTTCGAAAGCGGGTGCGCTGCAGGAAACCGAACAACAACTCGTGTGGGAGAGTTTCATGCGCGAGTACCGACCCGGGGGCAACGATTTCGACCGCTACCGACTCTCTGACCGGGACGTGATCACGGTTAATGTCTCTAACAATTTCTCTAACCCTTCATCCCGTGATCTCGTCAGTTGGGCCACCAGAGACTACGCGCATCGCGTGCCCTACGACAAAGTCGAGATCGTTTTGGTATCGGGTCGTAACGTGACGTGGTGGAAGGGCATCACGGCCTTCAAGAACGCTCCGCTCCGCCGACCGGGCGCTCCTAGGGAAAATTGGGTAAGGCTTGAGCACCTAGCCACACAGGACGACGAGCACGGACCGAAGTCGATGTTGCTGACCGCAGTCGATCTGCGCGACGGCTTAATGTTGAGTTTCGAGAAGGCGAAGGCATTCGGCGCGCATACGCCGATGTACAGCTTCAAGGTCCCGAACCTGAACAATCTCGGCGGCCACCGCATCACCTTCACGTGGGCAATAGACGGGTGAGTCGCGGACGACCACGAATGAAGGGGAACGCCCGATCCGCACGCGCGGGAGCGTTCGCCTTCAGAAGCTTGAAACTTCTTTGCGGATGAAACGCTAACCACAAGATGAAGGAGACGGAGATGAAAGCTAAACACTATTTGCGACGTTTCCCGATAGTTCCGTTGTTCGCACTCTGCTGCCTAACTCTGCTGTGGCTGCCGGGCACTGCTTCGGCACAGTACAGCAGTGAGCAGACCATCAGCCTGAGCAGCTTCAGGCCCAACGCAACCGCAGAGGCCAGCCGGTATCGCCTCCGCGATGGCGATGTCATCATGCTGACGCAAGAAGCGCGCAGCACCATTGCGCCCGATATGGTGGAAGTCGTCTTGAACACAGCCAGCGGAGTGACCTGGTGGAAAGAGATCAAGCTCACGATAGCGACGCGCCTCGGCCCGGACGACTACCAAGTAGATAAGCGCATAACTATTCAAGCCCGTTCCACGCAAGATCGTCGTCACGGCCCGACCCTTCCACTCATCTTCAATATCCGAAGAATGGAGAGCGCCTACGGCGGCATCGTCTTCTCGAAAGCCAAATTCTTAGGCGAGCACAAGGAAGTTTATTTCCTCTCCGCCTTTGACCTACTCAGCGGAAACATGGGCGGCAAGCGCCTGACTTTTACCTGGCAAGTTGATTGAAAGAAAAGGAATCAATCATGAAACGATTGCTGTTCGCAATGCTCATCACTATCGCGGCCTCATCCTTCGCGCTGCCGCAGGATTCTCGCCCGATTCCGCCGATAGGGCCGATGGGACCGCCGCGCGGGTCTTATCCGCCCCCGCTCCCGATTGTTTTCGTCAGCAACCGCGACGGTAACACAGAAATTTACAGGATGAACCCAGATGGAAGCGGAACCAGAAGGCTGACTTATAAAGACCCTGCCGTGGACGGAGACCCGCGTCTCTCGCCGGATGGCCGCCGCATCGCTTTCACGACGAACCGCGACGGCAACGCCGAAATCTATGTGATGAACGCGGACGGCAGTTCTCCTACACGGCTCACCAACAATCCGGGTGAAGACAGCCATCCCTATTGGTCACCGGACGGAAGCAGAATCATTTTCGCGCGTGTAACTCCTGCTGGCCGGATCTTTGAATTTAGTCTCTTGATAATGAGCGCAGACGGAACCAG